>JAAFIN010000244.1 GCA_013297825.1 Cytophagales bacterium | reverse complement strand
AATAAATAAAATACGACTTTGGTAATTTTTCAAAAAAGTGGTCAGACCTTCGTAAACTACGGTACAGACCATTTTTTTGAAAAATGTTTAAAAACAAATTAGTAAGTTATTTAATTTTCGTTCCTTATTTAATTATTTTGCATTTTTTGTATTCCTGATACCTGTTCCCTGATACCTTTGTATTTGTATTTCAATCATCTTCATAAATTGTCTTATCTGTTTCCCAAGCGGTATTTTTTTGCCAATTTTCTATAAATGATAATAATTCTTTTGTAATGGCAAATTGATAAATCGCAAATGGTTTCTTTTTTTCAGTGTAAGTTCCATTTTCATAATTATAATAATTGTGTTTTGTATAACCTTTTTCAAGCAATTCAATGTTATAAATATGCCACAAAAGATTAAGAAATTCCTCATTATGAATGATTTTATTTTGTAAAATTTCCCTCAAAATATAATCACAATTAAACATTTGCAAATTATCAAAAAAATGTAATCCACTATATTTTATCTTGAATATCGTTTCTGTTTCAAAGTCTGTACGCTCCAATATATCCCAACGATAAGGCGTGTACATATCATATTTGGGGTCTAACATAATTGATTTTTTTGTGGTATTTTTAAAAAAATTTCAAAATTTAACAAAAATATGGTAAATAAAAAAACTATTCTAAATTTACCATAAAAATAAAATATTATTCTAATTAAAATAAATATTTTACAAAAAAAATTCACAAAAACATTTTTATAAAAAATATTTTTGGTTGTCTAACAATTTTTGTGGAGTTACAAACCTATAAGGTTTTTAAAAACGTTATGGGTTTGATTATCAATATTCTATAAAAATAAAGAATAAGTTTAACACATTCCACAAAAATTCTCAGAGAACCATTTTTATTTATAGCTTTCTCCCTTTTTAATGTTTAAAATGCCTTACACCTGTCAAAACCATTGCAACATTATTATTATTACAAAAATCTATAGATTCTTGGTCTTTGATAGAACCACCAGGTTGAATGACCGCAGTAATCCCTGCATTGTGAGCAATTTCTACACAATCAGGAAAAGGAAAAAACGCATCAGAAGCCATTACAGCACCTTTTAGGTCAAAATTAAATGATTTTGCTTTCTCAATCGCTTGTTTCAAAGCATCAACACGTGAAGTTTGTCCTACACCACTTGCAAGCAACTGATTAGGTTTTGTAAGCACAATTACGTTGGATTTGGTATGTTTTGAGATTTTATTAGCAAACAAAAGTGCATTTATTTCGTCTTGTGTAGGTATGCGCGAAGTAACATTTTGGAGATTTTGGGCGGTTTCTGTATTATAATCACCATCTTGTGCCAATACACCACCCAAAAGGGTTTTGAATTGTGGTAATTGTGGCATTGGTTTTTGTTGGCGTAAAATAATACGATTTTTTTTACTGTTTAATGTTCCTAAGCCTTCTGCATCATAATTAGGTGCAATCAATACCTCAAAAAATAATTTATTCAGTTCTAAAGCAGTTTCTTTATCCACGATTTTATTGGTCGCAATTACGCCCCCAAATGCAGAAATGGGGTCAGCTTCCAAAGCACGCAAATACGCATCTTTTGGCGTACTTGCCACACCTACACCGCAAGCGTTGGTATGTTTTATGATAACAAAAGCGGTATTTTTTGTATCATCATTAAATTCTGCACAAAGATTTACCGCACTTTCCACATCTACCAGATTGTTATAAGAAAGTTCTTTGCCATTAAGTTGTTCAAAATATTGCGAAAAATTACCAAAAAAAACACCTTTTTGATGTGGATTTTCGCCATAACGCAATACCCTTGCATCATTTTCTGATGCTCTGAAATAAGGCAATTCTTCCCCGTTTTGGTTTTGGCTAAAATATTGAAAGATTTTGGTGTCATAATGCGAACTAACCGCAAATGCGTGTGTTGCCAAAAGTTTTCTTTGGGCTAATGTAGTGCCAAGCGTATTATTTTGTACCAAATTCTCATTAAACATATTAACCAAATCCTCGTATTGATTTTGGGAGGCAATAATGGTGGTGTCATTAAAATTTTTTGCACCTGCACGAATTAAAGAAATTCCCCCAATGTCTATTTTTTCAATAATATCTTCCTCTTTTGCACCAGAGGCAACGGTTTCTTCAAATGGGTACAAATCCACAATTACAAGGTCAATCGCAGGAATTTCATATTGTTGCATTTCTTTGGTGTCTTGTGTGTCCTCACTTCTTGCGAGTATTCCCCCAAAAATTTTTGGGTGCAATGTTTTTACCCTACCGCCCAAAATTGAAGGGTAATTAGTAAGGGTTTCAACAGGAATAACTGCAACGCCATTTTTTTCCAAAAAACTTTGTGTGCCACCTGTGGAATAAATTTTTACATTATTTTTTACAAGAAGTTCAACGATTTTTTCAAGGTTTTCTTTGTGATATACCGAAATTAAGGCAGATTTAATGTTTTTGAAGTCCATTGGAATAATTTTTTAAGTGATGAATTTTAGATATTTTTCTGCAAAAATACACAATTTAATGTTAAATGATGAATATTGAATAGTAAATGAAACAAGCAATAAATTTTTTTTTGTTATTTTTGTGTGTAAAAGCATTTTTTAAATACCAATAAATACTAAAATAGTTTATATTATAGGTTTTCAACTCTTGGAGGGTTTTAAAACTCTCCAAGAGTTTTAAAAGATGTTTTTTTATAAAATTACTTTTTTGAATAATATAAACTAAAATAAGTATGATTACTTACCAATAAATACAAACTTTTAAACCTTAAACTTTTTAAACTTTAAACCTTTTATGTTCCAAGTCCTTAACAAAAGCAAAGTCGGTGAAGACGTTTGTATGTTACTCAAATTGCCCAATCATTCATTTTTTTATATGTGTGATTGTGGCGAAGCGTCAGACCTCACAATAGGCGAAGCAAAAAACATCAAAGGGCTTTTTATGAGTCATACACACATTGACCATTTTTGCAATTTTGATAAATTGATGAGGCATTTGTTGCCTGTTACACGTGAAATATTGATTTGTGGCGGTGAAGGCATTGCCAAAAATGTGCAATGCAAGTTATTGGCGTATAATTGGAATATTCTCCTTACAGAAGAACAAGCAGAAAATGCAATGTATTATCACGTAAGAGAAATTACTGAAAATGGAATTTTTATGTACGAAATGCACACGCCAAAATGGGAATTGGAATACAAAGGTGAGTACAAAGGTGAATTTTTATATGAAAATGAAGTTTTTAGGGTAACTTACACTATTCTTGACCACAGAACACCAAGCATTGCCTATACTTTTGAAGAACACCCCAAAATCAAAGCAAAAGATGATATTCCATACAAAGGTGGCGAATGGATAAAACATTTGAAAAATGCCTACAAAGAAAAAGATTTTGAAAAAGAGATTATTATTGAAGAAAATAAGTATTTTTCTAAGGATTTATTTCAATATTTGGAAGAACTCGCAGGACACAAAGTAAGTGTTGTGCTTGACCACCTTGCAAATGAAGAAAATCACGAAAAAATTATTCATCTTTGCAAAAATACTGATGAGCTTTACATAGAGGCATATTATTTACACGAAGAACTTGAATTAGCCAAAAAAAATTATCATAGCACCGCATATCTTTCTGGACAAGTTTGTAAAAAAGCTGGTGCAAAAAAAGCTGTTCCAATACATTTTTCACGCAGACACCAAAAATATGATGACCTGAAAGTGCTTTTTGAGGAATTTGATAAGGGATTTAATGAATGATAAATGTTGAATGTTAAATATTAAATGAAACAGCCAACGCCCTTTTTATCGTTATATAGTAATGTGCCTGTTTTTTTCTATTAAACTTTGAACTTTTGAACCTTAAACTTTGAACCTTTGTAAAAATGATGGAAATTGAAAACGAAAAAACAGGTTTTAGCGACCCACTTGTACAAAAAGTAGGTTGTTTTGGTTGTTTGACATATATTTTTTTATTTTTTACCGCAGCGTGGGCTATTACTTCGTTAGGTTTTGATACTTTGTGGGTTGTACCATTTATGGCGTTTTTTGTGATTGTATGGGGTTTGATTTTTTTGTGGGCATTGAAGAAAAGCAAAAATAAATAATGAATGATAAATTATAAATTATGAATGATAAATGGTAAATGATAAATTGTAAATGGTAAATGAAACAACTAATAGCCTTTTTGAGCAGGATTTTTAGGATTTAAAGATTGGCAGGATTTTAATTTTGAATCTTGAACTTTAAACCTTAAACTTTGAACCTTTAAACTTTTTAAACTTTCTTTATGCTTCCTATTGAAGAACACCCTTTTATTGCATTACCAGAAAACTTTTTGGTAAAAAAAATTATTCTTGGCTCTTTTTCGTGTCTTAAAAATGGACAATATGGTGATTGGTTTTATTTGGGTAGTGGAAAATCCAATTTTTGGACATTGATTGATGCAGTTTTTGAAACAAAAACTACGTCAAGGATAGAAAAAGAAACGCTTATGCAACAAAATAATATTTGGATAACTGATGTTGCAAAATCCATTCAACGCACCAAAGAACAACACGGTTGTTTGGACACTAATCTTAAAATCGTAGAATTTAATACTGAAATGCTTGAAAAAGTATTGAATGAACACGATATAGAGGCAATTCTTTGTACTTCGGTATGGGTTGCTGACCTTTTTAATAAAAAAATTACCCCAAAACTTATGCTTTCAAAACCCCTTCCTAATGTTATAAAACTTCCTTCGCCTTCGCCTATGGCTGACCAAAGTATTAGAGCAAATGCGGAATTTAAGGAAATGCAAGAACAAAATGCTACTTTTAGCACGTGGGATTATCGTTTAGTAAAATTTAAAAAAGAATTGCGTAATGTTTAGGGGAAAGGTGTAAGAGGAAAGGGGAAAGTATAAAACAGCCAAATAAGAGCAGGATTTTTAAGATTAAATACAAGTTCATCATTAAAATTTGGCTCTATCATTGAAATTTGGCTGTTTCATTCATCATTTATCATTCAACATTAAAATTTGGCTGTTTTATTCATAATTTATCATTCAACATTCACAACTTCCTCCATTTCCTCATAAATATTACGAATAAGTTGCTCCGCAAAATCAATAGAATCTTCCATTTCGCTGTGTGATAAAAGTGCAATATTTTTATATATAAGCAGTTTTCCGTCCAATCCTTCAATGTGATAATCTACATTATTTTGCAAAAATTCAATGATTTTTGGGGTAAAAAATGCTCTAATTTCGCTTTCATTTGAACCTCTCAATAAATAAAGTTGTGAAAATATAGGGAAATTTTCAAAGTTAATATCATTGTAACCCACCGTTTGGAGAATATTAGAAATAATCCCTTCTTTATTCAACGCAAAATCAGGCACAGACACCGCAAAATTACTCACCAACACCGCAGACATAAATTGATTTTGCTCACTCATACGTATTCCTTTGGAAAGAAACACGTCAGAAAATTCCATTTTAGTCAGTTGATTGAATTTTTTTGATTTAAAATTTTTATTAAATTTATTTTCACGATATTTTATTTCATAACCCAGCGTAAAACGAAATCCGTGCAGTTTGTTGCCATCATACGTAACTTGTGGACGCATTTTGGAACTAAAACCTGATGCAACAGAAAGTACATCTACTTGTCTTTGATTAAGCAAAGGCATTCTTGAGCGTTTTTCTTCTTTTTCCATAAATTTCGCCCTTTTTTCTGCTTTTGTAAGCGTAGAATCATCTTCTTCTGGAGGTAATACACGTGTAGCCAATGGGTGCGAAGACACAGGAACGTGGTCATCAATTCCCTGAACATCTATCTCGCCTGTTACATTGCTAAAATTATAAGGGTGATGATAAAGCATTTCCATAAAATTGTGGTCTACAATCGCACTACTTTCAAAATCCACATACACGCTGGTATCTTTTGGCAATTTTTTGATTTCGCTTACCAACACATAATAATTACTTGCCAAAGCTGGCGTTTTTACGCTTATTTTGTATCTTTCACCAAATTTTACTGCGGTAGTTTCCAACGAAAAGAAATGTTTTGCTTTTGCACCTAATATCAAAAAAACCACAAAAGAAGTAATTATTCCTGCCAAATATCCTAATAAAATTCCACCCAACAAAGCCATAAATACTGTTACGCAAAACATCAAAAATTGCCATTTTCCTATCGCAAATATTTCTTTTGCAAGCGTAGGCGAGGTTAATTTGTATGCTTGATACACCAACACCGAAGCAAAACCTGCCAAAGGAATGTAATGCACAAGTTGTAACATCAAAGCACCTATCAAAATTACCCAAAAAGCGTGAAAAAAACTTGATAATATGCTTTTTCCTCTGCTGTTGATGTTGATAGCGGTGTATTCATAAGACACCACCATAGGCAAACCACCCAAAAATGCAATTAAAATATTGCCTGCACCTATTGCAAATAATTCACGATTTGGGTATGATTTTCTACGCAAAAAATCCAAAGCATCGTGTGATTTTACATTTAAAATTGTTTCTAAACTACCAAATACTGCCAAAACCACCGCAAAATACCAAAAATTAAACGTATTGATATGCGAAAAATCAACAATAATCAACTGAAAATTATTCCCCCACAGAAAATAAGGTGGAAAATAAACCCCATCTTCCAAATGTTCCACATCTAAATAATGTGCCAACATCATACAGCAAATAATTGCTACTAATGGAAAAGGAAATATAAGAAGGTCTTGGTTTTTGATAGACGAAATACCAAATATAACCAACAATCCTAAAACACTTACCAATAAAATTTCTAATCTTAAAGAAAAAAGATTACTAAAAAAATTGATAAATAAGGAAGTTAATCGCAATTCTTGTGGTACAATGCCAATCAAAAAATAGCTTTGATGCACCAAAATAACAATTCCTACACTTGCCAATAATCCATAAATTACCGCTTCAGGCGTAGTATCAAGCCATTTAGAAAACCTAAAAAGCCCAAATAAACTTTGGATTACACCAGCCATTGCAAGCACCGCAAGTGCTTTTTGAAAACCCATTATTCCACCATCATAACTCTGCACGATTGTCCCAAACACCAACAATAAGCCCAAAGAAGGTGCTTTAATGCCTACTTTTGCATTTCCTACAAATGTTATTAAAATGCCTCCCACAATACAAGTTATCAAACCTGCATACATAGGCAACCCAAATGCCAACGCCCCAGCAATACAAAATGGGACTGACACTAAGGCAACCATGAAAGACGAAAATAAATCAGAACGAAGATATTGTTTCATAATTTAGGAGTAGTCAGGTATCAGGAATTAGGTGTCAGAAATTTACTACTACGCATTTTGGCTGTTTTACTGACTACTGATTACTGACCACTTTTTAGATATTTATTCCAACCCTTTTAAGTTGTTTTTTAATAAAGTTTTTTAAAGTTTCTTTGATAGAAGTTGTAATTTTTTTGGCGGTAGTGTCAGTTGGCTTTGCCTTAAAAACGGTGTCGTGATATTGT
>JAAFIN010000243.1 GCA_013297825.1 Cytophagales bacterium | reverse complement strand
GGTAGTTTGCATTTTACACTTTGAAACTTAATTTAAAATTATCAAAAATACTGCTTTTTTTTGTATTACAAGCTATTTGAAGCTAAATTTTATATATAACAATAGAAAATATTGCAACAATACCATTTAAAAAAGATAAAAGTTGTTTGCTTTTTAATAATTTTGTAAAAATTCTTAATTCCCTATTCCTAATTCCTAATTCAAAATGACTCTTGCAGAAGCACAAAAAATCGTAGATAATTGGATAAATACCACAGGTGTTCGTTATTATAATGAACTTACCAATATGGCAATTCTTACCGAAGAAGTAGGAGAAGTTGCTCGCTTGATGGCTCGTATGTATGGCGAACAATCATTCAAAGAGTCAGATAAAGACCACGATTTGGGGGACGAAATGGCAGATGTGCTTTTTGTGTTGATTTGTTTGGCTAATCAAACAGGAATTGACCTCACAACTGCATTGCAAAAAAATTTGGAAAAAAAGACCCAAAGAGATGCAGAACGACACGCACAAAATCCGAAATTGAAGTGAAATTGTAAGAATATGGTACTGTAAAATTTTCGTTACAAAATGTATTTATTCTTATTATTGGGGACATCAAACAAATATATTAACCTTGTTTGATGTCCTTATTAAATGATTTTATCAAAAAAGTGCAACGAATTTTCATAGAATAAAAACAACCATTTTAGTATTGGTGTTTAATACAATTTACAGCATAAAAGAAAAATTATTTTTTTTCATAAATTTCTCTTATGTAATTTTCCAAACTAAATCCTTCTGGATATTCTTCTTCTTTGTGAGATATTAGGGTTGGATTAACATATAACTTAAATCCTTTCTGCCATATTTGTTCATCTCTATCAAGTTCATCAGGAGCAGGAGTAACGTCTATTTTAAGCGTATCATATATTTTTCGTAAACAACTTTCCAATCTAAAACCATTTAATCGTGCAAGGTCTAATTGCCATTCAAAATGATAATTTTGGTCAAAATTAAGGCATACCCAAACACTTTTATAAGTATAGATACATAAAAGCCTCTCAAAAAATCTAATATCTTTTAATAATATCAAATCTTCTTGATATTCAAATTCTTTTTCATTTGTGTAAACAATCCCATACCCTCCAATTGTATCAATTTGGTATGTTATATTATAAGTGTTTATTATTTCTCTTAATTCTAAAATAATATCGCTTATTTTATTGGACTTAAAATATATTTTTCCTGTTTTTGAGTCATCAATGTATGTTGGAAACAGTAATCCTAATTCTGATGTGATAGTAAGTACTTTATAAATATCTTCATACACCATAGATGGCATTATTAAATCTTTGTCATATTTGTTAGCATCATAGTCATTTCCATGAAAATGCCAAGAAAGCCCAAAACCTGCGTATGGAAATTTGTTTGTTATCATAAAATCTACTTTTGGAAATAAAAAATATTTTAAAACTACAAAAATAACATAAATTCAAAATAATTATTCAAATTATTTTTTTTGGTTGTCTGACAATTTTTATGGAATACACTTTTACGTTATGTTGTCATTACATAGCAATTTGGCTGTTCTTTCGCAAGAAACAGCCAGATTCTTACGGAATGACAAAGTTGTTTTTTTTCTTTTCCACAAAAATTGTCAGACAACCTGATTTTTTAATATAAAATTTTTAAAATAATTCATTTCTAACGATTAAAAATCAATCCTAACGTAATAAGACTTGTAATAAAACTCAAAATAGGCGAAATATCATTCAAACCCTCTAAGAAACTTTTGCGGACAGGCTCCACATAAATAATATCATTGGGTTCAACGGTAAGATTTTGAGCTAAAAGCCCATTGATAGTACGAAGATTGATGACATATACTGCAGGATTGCCTGTTTCAAGTCCACGAATGAGCCTGATATTAGAAGCACGCAAATCATTTGCCATACCACCTGTTTGTGCTAATATTTCTATCAAATTCATTTTTTCCTGGCGTAATGGATATATTACACCAGCTTGTCCTTTAAAAACCACCACACGTTTATTGGAATATCTTGTACGCACAAAACATTCCTTAAAAAAAGGATTAAATTTTGTTTCCAAAAGACTATCTGCTTGATTGAGTGTAAAATTTTCTAAAGAAATATGTCCAATCATTGGAATTTTGGCAGTGCCATCTTGTTGTACCAAAAAAGTAGGAAAATCTAATGGATATTGATTGCCACCTGTTGAGCCTACGCCCATTTGTTGTTGAAGGAGCATAGGTTGTTGTTGCATATTATTTATACCACCACCAAGCGTATTGGCATCAGCTTTGGGGTTCATAATGATTTCGCCTTTATTGGTATAAACACGTATTTCCAAATAATCACCTTTTTGAATAAGGTAATTTTTTTCAGCACCTTTTATTTTTGCATTTATAAGTGGAGCATTTGCTAAGATGCTTTTAGTTGTTTTGAACATAATATTTTGATTATATATTCTACAACCTGCCAACAACGCTAAAAGCAAAGAATAATATAAAAGATTTTGAATTAGTCGCATATTTTTTATTTTTTATTTTTGTAAATTTTAATATTTTTTATTTTGATTTATTTTAAATATTTTTGAATGATTTTGGTTTTTTATGCTTAAAAAATGCAAAAATACATAATTTAATGGTAAATGTTGAATGGTAAATGAAACAGCCAAAGTCTGAATCAGGATTTTCAGGATTTAAGAATTAGCAGGATTTTATTTTATTTTTAAGCCTTAAACTTTGAACTTTAAACCTTAAACTTTAAACTTTTTCAATTTTGAACCTTTCTGAACTCCTCATTTCACAACAAAAAAATATTGATGACCTTCTCACACAAGAAATGTCATTATTGATATTGGGTTATTTAAGCAAAAAAGAAGATGATTTTTCAGAAATTTTAACATATTTTTGGCAAGAAATCCATAAAAATACTGCTGATTTAATCAAAAATGTAATTACGCAATTACCTGAATATCAACACCTTGCTCAAAATCCTGATACTGAACAAGAATTTAATCAAATTATTGCACAAGCAGTAGAAATGCGTATAAAACTTGCTAAAAATGTAGTAAATGATTGGAAAAATCGGTTTTAAAAATAATCGTTTTTTTATAAAAATGGAACTCAAAAACAATGTAAAAACCTTTTATGCGTCCTCACGTCAAATGTGGCGTGATTGGCTTTTAGAAAATCACAAAACCGAAAAATCAATTTGGTTGATTATTTACAAAAAAGACAGCAATATTCCTACAGTTTTTTATCCTGAAGCAGTAGATGAAGCCTTGTGTTTTGGGTGGATTGATAGTAGCATTAGCAAAAGAGATGCAGAAAGTTATTATCAATTTTTTGCAAAAAGAAATCCCAAAAGTAATTGGAGTAAAGTAAATAAAGAAAAAATAAATTATCTTACTGCCCAAAATCTTATGACAGAAGAAGGTCTTAAAATGGTAGAAATTGCCCAAAAAACAGGCACTTGGAATGCCTTAGATGATGTGGAAAACCTTATTTTGCCCCAAGATTTAAAAGAAGCATTTGAGCAAAATATTTTAGCAAAAGAAAATTGGGAAAAAAAATCTCGTAGTTATAAAAGAGGAATTTTGGAATTGCTTTTTAATGCCAAAACAGAAACTACTCGCCAAAAAAGAATTGAAAAAATAATGAATGATTTGACTTTTTAAGAAATTAAAAATTCTATTTTAAATATTAAAATAGTATAATTTTTAGAAGAATTATATTTTTAAGTTTTGTGTCTTTCAGCCCTTAGGGAGTTGCCAAAAAATTCCAAAAGGCAATTTTTTTGACAACACCCTAAGGGATAAAATGCTCTATATTAAATATTATTTGTATTTGGCTGTTTCATTTATCATTGTATTTGGCTGTTTCATTTACCATTTACCATTCAACATTTACCATTATTTCAACATTCCTTCCCAAAGCACCTCTACAATATGCTGGGCGTGGCGTTGCGTACCGTCTTTTATTTGGTGTCTGCAACTTGTGCCTGATGCAACGATAATTGTTTCCTCATTTTGCTCACGAACAGCAGGAAAAAGCACCAATTCGCCTATTTTCATAGATAGTTCGTAGTGTTCAGCTTCATAACCAAATGCCCCAGCCATACCACAACAACCCGAAGGAATAATCTGCACCGTATAATTCTTTAATAAACTTAGCATTTTTTTGCTATACACCAGCGAAGAAAGGGCTTTTTGATGACAATGACCGTGTAATTTTACGAGTTTTTTGTCAGTAGAAAAGATTTTTTGAGAAATTTTATCATTATCTACTTCTTTTGCAAAAAATTCTTCAATCGTAAATACATTTTTTGCCAATTTTTTGGCTTTTTCCTTCAATTCTCCTCTTGTTAGGTCTATATATTCGTCCCTAAATCCCAAAATTGCGGAGGGTTCTATGCCTACAAGTGGCGTATTTTCAGAAATTAAAGGATAAAAAATGTTGATTTGCTTTTCTGCAATGCTTTTGGCATCTTCCAAAAGTCCTTTTGAGAGATAAGTTCTTGCACTTTCAGGGTGCGAAATGATATTTACCTCATAACCCAACGCACAAAGCAACTGAATGGCTTTTTTGCCTATTTCTACATCATTATAATTGGTAAATTCATCAATAAAAAGGTACAAAGCACCACGTTTTTTGGTACTTTTTGGGAGTTTTTTGAGGTTATTTTTATACCAACTACGCAAACTTTGGGGAGCGACTTGTGGAAGGCTTCTTTCTGGTGCAAAACCAGCAATTTTTTTGATAATTTGTTCCGAAAACTTGTTTTTTAGCAAGAAATTATAAGCACTTGGTAACAAAGATGCAAGTTTTTGGGCATTGGAAAAATTGGCAATCAAGCGAGTACGCAAAGAAATTCCTTTTATTTTGTAGGTTTGGTGCAGAGTTTCTGCTTTCATTTTGGTAATATCCACATTTGATGGACATTCTGACTTACAACCTTTACAACCCAAACACAAATCCAGAACTTCGTGCAGTTTTTCATCTGCAAAAGGCGTAGTTTTTTGGTTTTTTTCGGTATCTTCTGCGTGATTTGTGAGAACTTCCCTTAGCATATTTGCCCTTGCACGTGTGGTGTCTTTTTCGTGGCGTGTTGCCATATAACTTGGACACATTGTGCCACCTGTCAAATGACTTTTGCGACAATCACCAGAACCATTGCAAAGTTCGGTAGCTTTCACAATGCCCTCTTTGTCCGAAAAATCAAACATTGTATCATATTGTGGCTGTGGGTGTTCAGGCATATATCGCAAATGCGTGTTCATTTGGGGCGTATCTACGATTTTATTAGGATTAAAAATGTGATTTTCGTCAAAAGTATTTTTAATTTTCTTTAATAATTCATAATTTTTTTCGCCCAACATAAAAGGAATAAACTCACCACGCAAACGTCCATCACCGTGTTCGCCACTCAAAGAACCACGATATTTTTTAACCAATTGGGCGATTTCTTGGGCAATTTGGCGAAAAAGTTGGTTGCCTTTTTCGGTTTTTAAATTCAAAATAGGACGTAAATGCAACTCACCTGAACCTGCGTGTGCGTAATGCACCGAATTAAGGTTATATTTTTGGAGAATTTGGGTAAATTCTGCAATATATTGAGGTAATTCTTGCACATCTACCGCAGTATCTTCAATCACAGGCACAGGACGGTCATCACTTACGATATTTCCCAATAAACCCAAGCCAGCTTTGCGTAATTCCCATATTTTTTTCATATCATCACCCACCAACACAGGAAAATGATAGCCCAAACCAGCATCTTCCAAGTCTTTTATCATATTTTTTGTGGCATTTTCCAATTCTTCTTGCGATTCTTTTATCAATTCCACCACCAAAACCGCTTTTGGGTCGCCTTTTATAAAAAAACGGTTTTTACTTTGTTCAATATTTTCTTTGGTACAATCCAAAATATAATGGTCTATCAATTCTGATGCAGTAGGGGCATATTTTAGGCAAACTAAATTCGCTTTTAGGCTTTCATCTATGCTGTCATAATGCCCACAAACCAATGCACGGTATTTTGGGGGGATTTTTACCAAATTTAATTTTGCCTCTGTAACAAAAAACAAAGTTCCTTCTGACCCTGCAATGAGTTTGCACACGTCAAAATCCTCTTTTTTGGGGGTAAAAGGCAAAGTTTCCAGCAATAAATCAAGTGCATAACCTGTGTTTCTGCGTGGTATATTGGGTTTTGGGAAATGTTTTCTAATTTCTTTTTGGTTTTCTTTATTTTCCAAAATTTCCACCAAATTTTTGTAGATTTTTCCTTCTAAATTCCCTAAATTTTGCTTTTCTTTGAGTTTTTCCAAAGGAATTTTTGAAAATTCTACTTCTTCGCCATTACTCAAAAAGCCTTTTAGGGACAAAATATGTTCTCTTGTGCTTCCATACACCATAGAATTTGCCCCACAAGAGTTATTTCCTATCATTCCACCAATCATTGCACGATTGGCAGTAGAAGTTTCAGGAGCAAACATTAGATTATGCTCTGCTAAAGCCCTGTTTAGTTCATCACGCACCACGCCCATCTGCACCCTTACCCATTTTTCTTGTGGATTTATTTCTAATATTTTATTAAAATGTTTTGAAACATCAACCACAATACCATTTCCAACCACTTGACCAGCCAAAGACGTTCCTGCGGTGCGTGGAATAAGCCCAAATTTGTGTTTTTGGGCAAAAAGAATTAGGTTATAAATGTCTATGTTGGTTTTAGGCATACAAACCGCCTTTGGCATTTCCTTGTAAGCAGATGCGTCAGTTGCATAAAGCATACGCATAGCCTCGTCTGTGTAAAATTCGCCTTTGAATATTTTTTTGATTTCCATTGATTGATGATTTTTTTATGATTGATGTTTTTATGTTTTTAAAAAAAAACTTTGGCAATTATTACAAAAAAATATGTAAAATTGCCCAAAGAATTGAAGAATATAAAATTTTTTTAGCAAAATTTAAGATGCAAAATTAAAAAATAATCTCCAAAAAATAATCAAAATATGTCTTTTTATAAAATGTATTTAATCACAATTTTTCTATTTTCAAAATAATCCTTGTATTTTTGTATTTCTACCTGACTATTAATTCCTGACACCTGACTCCTGACACCTTTTTCCCCAATGCAAGAACAAGACCTTATACAAGCAAACGAAGCACTCAAACGCAGTAATGAAGCATTACAAGATTTGTTTGACAATTCCAATGATTTGATTTTTGTGTGTGCTTTAAATGGAAAGTTTTTGTTTGCAAATAAAGTTTGCCAAAAAAAATTAGGGTATTCTGCAAGCGAATTCCAAAATATCAATGTCAATGACCTTATTCACCCAAATATTAAGCACCAAACACGCACCAATATTGTAAGATTGATGCGTAATTATTCCATTTATAAGTTTGAAACTGCACTTTTGAGCAAAAAAGGCAAAACAATTTATTTGGAGGGAAATGTAAGTTGTAGATTTGAAAATAATAAACCTGTCGCAATTCGTGGCATTATGTACGACACAACC
>JAAFIN010000242.1 GCA_013297825.1 Cytophagales bacterium | reverse complement strand
AATCTTGGTTTTCTACAAAACCATATTCAAACATACGATTACACCATGTGCTAAATCTTTCAGTAATTCCTAAAAATGAGTGTAACTCTCTTGCAGATACAAACTGCACACCTTGTTCGTTTTGCTCAACCCTAATGAGGGGAGCATTTGGATTTTCTCCAAAATTTTCTGTTATTTGCATATAAAATTTAGATAAAAATTTTCTGTTATTTGCATATAAAATTTTATTGAATTTTAGAAAAAGCCTTAAAAACTTTGGTCGGTTGTGGGGCTTTTTCAATAAATTATAATATCTTAAATAAGATTATTAAAAGCAAAAAAAATATTTTTTATTTTTTTGAAAAAAAACTATTTAACACTTTAATATAAGCCTTGCTTATTTTGTGGTCATCACATTCCCAATGTGAAATGCGAGATTGTTGGACTTCCAATTTTTCAGCAAGTTCTTTTTGTGTTAATTTTGCTTCTTCTCGAAGTTTTTTTAATTCTGCTCCTGTCATAAACCTTAAATAAGATATTACAAAGTAAAAACTAATAATTTTAATTTCCAAATATTTTTTTTCTTTTGGAGATTTTTTTTCTCTAACAATTTTTGTGGAATGTATTGAGTTTATCTTTTATTTTTAATATAAAATATGGTTGTCTGACAATTTTTGTGGGAAAAGAAAAAAACGATATTTTGTAGCACACACTTTTAGTGTGTGTCTTTGTCAAAGCCTCATTTAACTATGTTTTCACACACTAAAAGTGTGTGTTACATTATTCTTCCACAAAAATTGTCAGAGAACCTAAAATATTGACAATAAAACCTATAAGGTTTTTAAAACCTTATAGGTTTCTTAACCCACAAAAATTGTTGGGCAACCAATTTTTTTTGAGTTTTATATTGCTGTAAAACCATCTTTTCCAATTCCAATATCAGGAATATAAGATTGAATAATTGTTAAAGTTTGTTGATATTTTTCATTGTCCCAATTTAATTCTTTTATAATTTTGGAGGCTTCTTCTCTTGTTCCTGCAACAAATTTACCTTTTTCTCCATGAAAAGGTTGAATAATGAATTTTTTTACGCCTGTTTCCAACAATATTTTTGAAAATTCGTGTGCATCAATCACAGGCAACAAAGGCGTTATTGTGATACAAGCATTGATATTTGATTGTTGGATTTCAGTAATTGCTTTAAGGCGTATTTTATTGGAAGGACACAAAGGCTCAAATATTTTTCTAACATCTTCGCTATCAGTCGTAACAGTCATATTGATTTGTATTGTTTCAAATTTTTTAAATAAATCAATATCTCTTGTAACCAATGGACTTCTTGTTTGTATAACCAATCGCACTTTGTGATAATCAATAAATTCTTGTAGAATATTTCTTGTCATTTCAAGCTCCTTTTCAATGGGTTGATAAGGGTCAGTTACACTACTAAGATAAATTGTTTTATTCAAAAGTGGTTTTTTGCGAAATTTCATCAATAAATTCAACGCATTTTCTTTTATTTTTACCCAATAACCCCAATTATCCATTTTTTCCTTTGTATAGGAAAAAAATGCTGCATAACAATAATTACAACCAAAAGAACAACCTGAATATGGATTAAGCGTGTAATCATAAGTATCCATAAATCCCTTTCCTTCTGTGAGAATGGAAGATGCATTAGCATACTCTAAATCTGTATGCCCAAGTTTTATTTTTTTTGTTTCAATTTGTGTTTCAAGTGTTGAAAATAAATCATTCATTTGGATAATTATTTTTAAAATGAAAAATGAGCCTATAAAAAAAATAACACAAAAAATCTATAATTTTATTTCTCTCAATAATTCTTTAAATTCATTTGGAATTGTTGGACTATTTAGAAGTCCATTTATAATTTGTTCGTAATGATTTTCTGAAATTTCGCCTTTATAATCAAGCAAGTTATTTTCATACATAGTTTTAAATTCATCTTTTGTATAGATAAAATAACTATTACAATCCACAAAAGTATCTTTGATAAGACCATTTTCATTGTCAGGACTTATCCAAACTAATGTATTATGCAAACCTAATAATTCAATTCGTTTTTTGCGTTTATCTTCTTTGTCAGAAGTGCAACACACCAAAATTATGGTATCATCATTGTTTTTCAACACACAAACAAAATAATGTGGAATTGCAGTATTGATTTTTTTACTGGAAAAATAATAGACTTTTTTGGAATTGATATGTTGCAAGAAAAAATCTATGGGTAATTTCATATCAAATTGCCAATAATTAAATTTTCTAAAAATATTTCTTTATTAAGTTCCAATAATTCATTTTCTTGTGCAAATAAAAAATGAGCATTTGAATTATTCTCAAAAAAATCTTCATATTTCATTTCAAAACGTGAAGAATGACCCATTTCTAAATTTTTTTCAAATTTTTTCCATTCAGGATATTGATGTGAAATTTCTGATAATGTAAATTCATCTAATTGTCCAAAATATTGATATACAAGGTTCATTATTTCTAAATCACTCTCTGAAAATACATTTAATTGTGCTTGATTTTTGGCTTTTATGGTATAACGCCCTGAATTTTCTAACATTTGTTCTCTTAATTCTTTTTCCACATCTGTCAAATAATCAGAATTATCTGCAAAATCTTTTGTATTGGAAGGAATAGGTCCTTTGGGCAAAGCAAAATAAATATCATTTAATATAGGTCTGCCATATTTACGCAAATGCAACCTATCTGAAAGCCAAATTAATTTAAAAACTTTCATTTTATTGATAATTCCACCTTCTTTGTGTGCAAAAAATGTGAGTGTTTGCACTACTTTTCTATAATTAAGTCCTATCATATTTTGTTTTTTTATAAAATTATCTACATTTTTACTTTAACGCAAATTTGATAAAAAAATTATTATTATTTTAGTTTTTTAAAAAATTCATTCCCCTTTTTTATTCCCTTACATTTCCCTAATTTTACAAAATATTTTGAGCTTTTTTGAACCTTAAACTTTGAACCTTGAACTTTCCCCAATGACTCCCCAAACTATTACCGAATTTCAGGCAATTATTCAAAATTGTCAAAATCTTTTTATCAAAAAAAACCAAGATTATGGCTCTGCTTGGCGTATTCTTCGCTTAACTTCTATCACTGACCAAATTTATATAAAGGCAAAACGCATACGTACCATACAAGAAAAAGGTACGCAACAAGTGGCTGATGACATTACGTCTGAATTTGTGGGAATTATCAATTATTGTGTAATGGCACTTATTCAGATAGAATTAACAAATAATACTGAACTTGATTTGCCTTCTGATGTGTTATTAGCTTTATACACCAAACACGTCAAAGAAAATGAAAATCTGCTTTCTCAAAAAAATCACGATTACGGTGAGGCTTGGCGTGATATGCGTGTAAGTTCTATGACTGATTTAATTTTGATGAAATTGCTTCGCATCAAACAAATTGAAGATAATAAAGGTCTTACACAAGTGTCAGAAGGCGTAGAAGCTGGTTATAGAGATATTATAAATTATTCAGTGTTCTGCCTAATTAAATTAGAAATTAAGAATTAGGAATTAAGAATGAAACAGCCAAATAAGAGCAGGATTTAGAGAATTACAAGATTAACAGGATTAAATACAAATTGAACTTTTTAAACCTTGAACCTTGAACCTTGAACTTTTGAACTTTGAACTTTTGAACTTTTGAACTTTTAAACTTTTTTATGAAAATAATCACACAGGTTATACAATTTTTGGTGGGTGGGTTGTTTATATTTTCGGGTTTGATAAAACTCAACGACCCAACAGGTATGCAAATCAAATTGGAAGAATATTTTGAGGTATTTGCACAAGATAAATTACAATTAGGTTTGGCAGGTTTGAGCGGTTTGTGGCACATTTTAGAGCCTTATAGTTTGAGTTTGTCGTTGTTGTTGAGTACGCTGGAAGTTGGATTAGGCGTTGCGTTATTATTAAAATACAAGCCTGTTGCTACGCTTTGGGCATTGTGGGGAACGATTGTATTTTTTACATTTCTTACGTTTTATTCTGCGTATTTTAATAAAGTTACAGATTGCGGTTGTTTTGGTGATTTTATCAAATTAACGCCTTGGACTTCATTCACTAAAGATGTTATTTTATTCATTGCCATCAGTTTTTTGATTTTTAATAAAAATCATTTACCTGCTAATCCTTCAAAATTCGCATTTTGGGGCAGTAATATTGCCTCATTTGGGGCGTTATTTTTGGGCATTTGGGCAACGTGGCACTTGCCATATTTTGATTTTTTGCCTTACAAAGTAGGTGCAAATATTGCAAATAATATGAAACCTTCCGCAGAATTAAAATATGGAGAAGCTGAATATATTTATATTGATTTAAAAACCAAAAATGAAATTGTATTAAATCAAAAGGCTTTTGAAAAAGAAGCAGAAAAAAAATACGCAGACACTTTAAAATATGCGTTTAAAGAATACAAACGTCCTTTATTAAATCCTGAGGCATTGCCAAAAATAAATTCTTTTTCGGTAAGCAATCCAGAAGGAAATGATATGACACAAGAGGTTTTTACAGGTGAAAAATTATTGGTGATAATTCCACAAATCAATCGCACAAATCTCACACAAATTCCTGCATTGGTATCGCTTGCTCGTGCATTGGAGAAAAAAAACATCAAAACAATCGTATTGAATGGTGATGTTCCCAAAGAATTTGAAGGTTATCGCCACGCTACGCAACTTGCATTGCCTTATGGCACAATGGATAAATCTGTACTAAAAACTATGATTAGGGCAAGCGTTGGGCTTATTTATCTAAAAGATGCAAATGTTTTGCAAAAATGGAATATCAATGATTTACCAAATGAAAAATATTTTGGGAAATAAATAAAAATTGTGGATTAGGCAATCATTGTGATTGCCTAATTTTTTTTAATTACACACATAACTAAAATACCAATTTTGTCCTGTTGGGCTTTCTAATTTTATAATATTTCCATTATTATCCAAAGTATGTGAAAGCAAAGCCAAATAACTTACAGAGCCATTAGGTTGATAATAAGTGCATTGAATAGCATTATTTTTGGAAAAATGAAAACCATCTCCTGTATCATCAAACATAAACATCTGCAAAGAATCATTATAATAAGGATTAAAAGAGGTATCGAAAGCATCAAATTTTACATATAAATACTCAGATTGTGTGCCATCATAACGATATACACGCACTACATTATTATTTTGATATTCAAAACGTTTGTAACTGCTATCTGATTTTTTGATTTTAATAATACGTTTTTGGCTATCTAAAAAAAATGTATCTCTTTGAATTTCTTGAAAATTATTTTGGACTTTATCAAATTTACTTACTTGAACAGCATTTTTTATGTTGTCCCAAGTATAAGCAGTATAAGAAGTAACTACATTATTGGTTAAAATATTTTGTCGTGTAATATTACCCAACACATCATATTCATATTTTGTGCTTAATGCACTTGATATTTCTGCTCCTTCTATTTGATTGAGGATATTATATTTTAACAAAGAATAATTGATAGCGCTTACTTTGCATTGTGTAGGAGATTTTATATCGCCAAATCTACAATTTGTAAAAGTAAAATTTATAAAAATTAAAAAAATACAATGAAATATATAATAACAGATGGTTTTTTTTGAAAAAACAGATTTCATAAATAAAGGAAATTCGTTGAAATTTTTTAATGAAAAAAATGTAAAAAATCTTTACATAAAAACGTAATTAGTAGGCTATATGGTTGCCTCGTTCCAAAAATTTAATTTTCAGGTGATAATTTCATAATCTCTTTTTTGCCACGTTCTTGCGTAGAAAGCATCATTTGGTATTTATTCAATTCTTCTAACCACCAACTTGCATCATCTTTTTGATTTTGGCTTGATTTCAGCAAAAGCACTTTTTCATCTGTGCTAAATTGCCATTCGCCTTCATCTTTCATATTACCTCTTTGGCACACATACACACCATTCGCTTTAAATTCATACCAAATTTTATATTTTTTTGGTAGATTATCATTTGAATTGATGGTTGGTTGTGCGGTGTCTTGTGTTGCAGGAATTACCTCTATGCTTTCCACACGCCATTTTCTTGCGATAATTTCTTTTTTGTTCATAGTGGTAGAACAAGAAAAAAAAACAAAGCCCCCCAGGAGTAAAAGAAGCCCCCTAACCCCCAAAGGGGGAATAAAAGACAGAAAAAGTTTAAAGTTCAAAGTTCAAAAAAGTTTAAAGTTTAAAAAAATACAATACAATCCTGCTAATTCTTAAATCCTGAAAATCCTGATTCAGACTTTGGCTGTTTAATTCATAATTATTTATTTCTCTCTATACCAAAGCCCTGTTACAAAATCCACAAGATTTTGTTTTTTTTCTGGTTTGGTATGAAGGTTTGTGAGTTGATTAAAAGCAAGTTCGTAATAATATTTGATTTTTTGTTCTGTAAGAGATTTTATTTCTAATTGATTATAAATTTCAATTACATTTTTTACTTTTTCATTTTTATCAAAATCCTTTAAAGAAAGCCAATAATTAAGTTTTTGGGCAATAATTTCGTTATTATTTGAAAGTTGGAGGGCTTCAATCAATAAATACGTTTTTTTGTTGGCAATAATATCACCGCCTACTTGTTTGCCAAATTTTTCACTTTCACCATACACATCAAGCAAATCATCTTTGAGCTGAAAAGCAATTCCAATATTTTCCCCAAAACTTTTTAATAATGCCAAATCTTCTTTGGACGCATCACCCAAAATTCCACCAAGTTCCAACGAAAAACCCAACAAAACCGCAGTTTTTCGCCTAATCATTTCTATATATTCATCTTCTTTGACCTGTGCAATACTTTCAAAATTCATATCCATTTGTTGCCCTTCGCAAACTTCTGACGCACAAATATTAAATTTTTGTAAGATTTCTTTTAAATATTGATTTTCAACCTCCAAAAAAAGTTGATACGCTTGCACAAGCATCACATCACCAGAAAGAATTGCAATATTATTATTCCATTTTTCATGAACAGTAGGCATATTTCGCCTAAGCGGTGCATTGTCCATAATATCGTCGTGCATTAACGTAAAATTATGAAAAACCTCCACAGCAACCGCAGGCGAAAGGATTTTTTCAACATCATCTTTATAAAGCTGGTAACCTAATAAAACTAAAATTGGTCTCAATCGTTTTCCGCTCAAATCCATCAAATAACGAATTGGCTCATACAATTCAGGTGGGTCATTGCGATAAGAAAAATTTTGGATAAAATCTCGAATTTCTTTTAAAAATAACATAGTTTTAGGGTCTTTTTTATAATATTTGGAATATGTAAAATATTTTTAATCTTTCAAAGATATAGAAAAAATATTTTTTGTGAAAATTTGAAAAGCAAAAAATCATTTGAAATTAAAATTAAGGCATTTTTTTATAAAGTTATCCACATAGTTTCAAAAAAAATGTGGATAACTTTTATTTTTTAAAAGTTATCCACATAATTATCCACATCTTTTTTCACACAAATACTTTTTATGGTTTAAAAAAAAACAATAACAACAATCGGTACTAAGTGAATTTACTTGAAAAGTGTTAATATTGTG
>JAAFIN010000241.1 GCA_013297825.1 Cytophagales bacterium | reverse complement strand
GCCTTATGGAATTTTAAATTATACGTTAAAAATATAAACAAAAAGTAATGAAAAATTTTGATAAAACACTTAAAATATTTAAAAATTAAATATTTGGTAAAAATCTCTCATTTAAAGAACTCTAATGTTGATGATATTCATAAACATACTTTTTATGAAATCCTTTGGACTGAAGAAGGTCTTAGCAAACAAACGATTGATTACAAAGAATATGAAATTTTGCCTGATAGTTTGTTTTTTATTTCGCCTAATCAAGTGCATCAATTTGAAGAATGGAAACCACTAAAAGGTGGAACAATTTTATTTACAGAAGATTTTTTTTTATTAAATCACAACAATAAAGACAAACTTTTTGAATTAAGTTTTTTGGATAATTTTTATGCAAATCCTTGTATTCAATTTTCTAAAAATGATTTTTTGGAAATTAAACAAACTATTAACCTCATCATAAAAGAACAAAAACGAACCGACAAAAGCCAAACAATTACACAAGCATTACTTCATATTTTATTGGCACAAGTTCAACGTTGTGTAGATATTGAAACCGAAAAATCATTTTCAAAAAAATATTTAATTCTTTTCAAACAATTTAAAAATTTATTAGAAAAACATTTTATTGAAAATAAAACAACTTCATTTTTTGCTGAAAAATTATGTATTACTGCCCACCATCTCAACCTTATCACAAAGGAAGTTACAGGCAAAACCGCCAGCGAAGTTATCAGGGCAAGGAGTATTTTGGAGGCAAAAAGGCTTTTAACTTTTTCAGATAAAACGGTTTCTGAAATTGCTTTCCAACTCAATTATACAGATAGTTCGTATTTTGCTAAAGTATTTAGAGCAGAAACCCATCAATCACCTATTACATTTAAAATAGAAATGTCCGAAAAATACCGAACAAAACAGGAATTATCATAACATCAAAAGGCTTACTTGCTGTACCTTTGCATTGTCAATTCAGACAAAATATTTTTAAATAATTTTTTAAAAAAAGCAAAAAAAATAATGACAGAAGCACAAATCCAAAATTCCGTAGCGGAAATCATCACCTTAGCATTGTCAGGTAAAGGCATAGAAGCGTGGGAAAAATTTTATCACGCTGACGTAGAAAAAGTTGATTTAGATGGTATAAGCATCAAAAGCAAAAAAAGTGTAATTGATGCAAATAATACCTTGACTGCTAATATTACCGAAGTAAGAACTTTTGCACACATCAATACTTTTGTAAAAGGCAATCGTTCTGTTATCACTTGGGACGTGGATTTTGATGTAAAAGGCTTGGGAACTATCAACACAACCGAAGTGTGTATTCAAGATTGGCAAGATGGTCAAATAATCAAAGAGCGTTTCTTCGCATAAATACAAACATTCACAAAAATTGAAAAGTATTTATTTTTTTAGTAAATATTTTTCAGTTTTTAAAAATTCAAAACTATGAAAAAACATTATTTTTTTATCCTAATTTTCTTCATTTTTTGTGCGAATTTATTTGCTCAAAATGAACCATTTAAAAAATCTAATATTTCCAATCGTATTGAAATAGAAGGTGATATAAATTTTGCGTGGCTTTATTTGTCCAATCTAAATAATCTCCAAAATCTTGTACCTTCTACTATTCAACAATCTATTTCAAATGGATATGGGAAAGGAAGTCTTGTAACGCTTACACTTACCAATAAGGGAATAATCATCGAAAAAGTGATTAAATATGACATTGAAAAACGTCAAATTTCTTACAAAATGCTTTCTTCGCCTTTGCCTATCAAGGATTATGTAGCAAGTTTTACGTTGAATAAATTAACAGAAAAAACATTTGAAATTATTTTTGATGCTTCTTATAAAGTGCAAGAAACTAACAGACAAGCACGTCTTGACGCTTTTAATAAATTGCAATTAGAATTGTTGTCAAATATCAAAACAAAAACAACAGAAAATCAAAAATAAATTTTAGCAAAAAATATGAAATTAAAAAAAGGAAATATTGCCCCAGATTTTCAGATTGAAGATGTATTGGGCAATCAAATTGATTTGAAAAAAATGCAAGGTAAGAAATTTTATATTTCTTTTCTTAGAAATGTAAATTGTCCTTTGTGCAGTCTTCACGTGCTAAAAATTAGCAAACAAGCAGAATATTTGAAATCTTTGGGATTGGTAATTTTTGTTTTTTATGAATCTGACAAAATAGTATTCAAACACAGTGAGTTTTTTAAAACAAATGTATTGAATGAAAATAGATTTTCGGTAGTTTCTGACCAAAAAAGAGTAGTTTATAATTTATTTGGTACAGAAATTTCTCCTGAAAAATGCGATTTAACATTACTCAAAAACGCAGGTAGATTTGAAACTGTTGCAGAAGCAAATAAATTAGGCATTACAGGCAATGGCATAGATGCAGGCACGAATCCTGACGCAATTCCTGCGGATTTTTTGATTGATGAAAATTTTGTTATGCAATATGTGCATTATGGGAATGACGCAGGGGATAATATTCAATTAAAATTAGTTGAGAAATTTGTTTTGAATGAGCAGTTTTAAAGGTTTTTTATCAAAAATTTTAAAACCAAAAAACCACTTTCCAAAAAATAGGAAAGTGGTTTTTTTGTCTTAATTTTAGGTATTTTAAAATTTATTCCAACACAATTTTCTTCACAGTTCTTTTTCCATTTTCCAAAACACTTACCAAATAAACACCTTTATTAAAATTTTTGGTAGAAATGGTTGTTTTGGTTTCTTTCAAAGTGCCTTTTTGCAAAGAAATACCTTTTAAATCTGTGATTTCAAAAATACTATTTTCTTTATTGGAAGAAATAATAATAAAATCTTGTGCAGGATTTGGAAAAATACTGATTTCATTTCCAAAAGCTGGTAAAAATACCACATTGGAATAGGCAAATTCACCATTAAAATCAACTTGTTTTAATCTAAAATAAGCATCTTTTTCATTCCTAATTCCTAATTCATAATTTTTAATTCCTGAATTATTTCCTGCACCATCAACAAAAGCAATTTTATCAAAATCAATACCATTAGCAGATGTTTCAACCTCAAAACCTTTGTTATTGGTTTCTGTGGCAGTTTTCCAATTTAACAAAACATTGTTTTCGTCTTGTCTTTTTCCTTCAAAACTTAATAAAGTAATGGGCAAAGGTGATGTGCTACTTCCAATTATAAATTGACTAAATGAGGTTTGGGAAGCAAATCCTGTAAATTGAATGATTTTTGTGGCATTGCTTGCTGATGTTCCTGAGGCAATTGATGTCCCAAAAGTGGTTGTTTGGACATCACCTCTTTTATAAAGTTTGAGGTTGGAAGGTGTAGTTTCGTCTGTGCTGGATATGATATTAGTTGCAGGAATGGTAAAATTCATACCATTGTAAGCAATTCCTGAACTTCCAAATTGCCTTACAAGCCAATAACAAGAGGTGCTACTTCCTGTCAGAAGTCCATTGTGAGGTGTTCCTCTAAGTTGATAAGCTACAAATTCATCACTTCCTGATACTGTGGTAAAGTTAATAGCAAGGTTTGTAGCTGTAAAAGTTTTTAATCCTGTGGAATTGATGGTTTGGCGAGATGATGCTCCTCTTGCTACTGCAACATCTGATGTAGCACGCACCGCTCCACCTTGCAAAGTGCCATTATTTCCACTTACAGCGTCAATAGCATTGCCTGAAGTTTCATTAAATTGATAATAAGCCACAAGCCCTGTTTCTGCACCTAAGAGTGTGAGGTGCATATTTTCACGAATTTGGTCTTGAGTGCGGGCTGTGTTCCAGATGCGTGCTTCGTCCAATGAACCTCTAAAAGGTATTGAAGCATTTTGACGTGCCCCTATACAAAGTGAGCCAGCATTATTGTCTGTTAGTGCAGGGACAGGAGTAGCATCAAAAGGTGTCATAGTTTGTTGTATGCCATTCACATATAATTTAAGTTTATCAGTGTCAAGCGAAAGCGTCCCATCAAATACCATAGCCACATGATACCAAGTATTATATTGTATTACATTTGTGGTAGTGTTGTAGTTCGCATTACTGGAAGCATCAGCAACTATGACTAAAAGGTCGTTATCACCTCCTTGACTTCCACCTGAAAGTGCAAGTTCTATTCGCCTAAAACCAGTTGCAGGTTGTTCTTGTTTGGACATTATCATACCAAAATTAGACCAAGTACCAGAAGGAATATATAGCCAAGTTTCATAAGTAAATCTTGAAACACCGTCTAATGCATTGATATCTCCTGCATTTATAAGGTCATTTATACCATCAAAATTCATCATATTACCTCTTACTGCACTTGGGGTAGCATTGATAATCCTGCCTGTGATAGCAAAATCATACGAAGCTTCGTCTGCATCATTACTGTTGATAGTAATGGTTGCATTTTTTGTACCCATAGTAGCAGAGTTCAAGGTAACTGTAAAGGTTTTGCTACTGCCTGCGGTTACAGTGGTAGGCAAGGTAAGACCTCCTACAGTGAAGTCTGTAGGGTTTGTGTTGCTGATAGAGGCAATATTGAGTGTACCTGTGCCTGTATTTTGGATAGTGAAAGTACGCACTAAGGGCGTGCTGATACCTGTAGCCACAAAGTCTGTATGGTCTGCACTACTTGGTGTAACATCTCCGTCTGCTATAGTGGTGCCATTGCCTTGTAGGTTTATTTCAGGAAATTCTACACTTACCCAATTAGAAATCGCACCTGTGGAGAGTGTAAAGTTAGTAAGTGTGCCATTATTATCCCCACCTGCTGTATCAGTCAAAGTGGTAACGCCTGCATTGTTAGCATTGGCAACGCCTTGATTGAATTTGTAATAAGCCACCAAGCCTGATTCACTACCTGCAAATCCCATACTCATAGCGGTATTGATTTGAGTAGCATTGAGGGCTGTATTCCAAACCATTACTTCGTCCATATCACCGCCAAAATAGTTGCCATCAAAGTCCCCTTGCCTACCAAGTGTTAAAGGAGTTGCTCCACCTAAGTTGATGGTTGTATGCCCAGCAGTGGTACTTTGCCCTACTTGTACACCATTGATGTAAAAAGTAGTAGAAGAACCTTGCACCACTACCACTGCTACGTGCGTCCAAACATTATCTGTAATAGTACCAAATCTTGGACAATTTGAATATAATGAATTACTCCAATAACCTAACTGATTGTTATTATCTACTGTAAAACCATATCCATAATTGCCTTTGATTAAAATATTATCAAAAAAACTTGCTCCATTGGGCTTTACCCAAGCGGAAAGTGTGAGTTGGCTTGTGTTAATGTCAAGATTGTTATTATAAGGAATACTTACAAAATCACGATTGGGTGCGCCAGTATGGTCAAAATTAAGTGCATTATTTTGTGCGTTTGTATGATTTGGGATAAGGAATGATAAGAAGAATATTGCACCTAAAAGATTTTTAAAATAATTATATTTCATTTTTTTGTGAATAAATAAGTTGTTTTTAAATTTTTTAAAAAGTTGTTTGCTTTTTTTTCAATCACAAACAACTTTATAATGATTTTTAAAAATGGATTTTGTAGAAATAAATTTTTATTTTTTTGTAGAATTAGACTTAAAAAATTTTGTAGATTTTTTTACTTTAGATTTTTGTTTTTATTATCACAAAAATCACAAGGCAAATGAATACAAAAAGCCTAATTTTACCTAAAAACTATATCCTACAAATACACTCACATTAAAATATTTATATAAATTATAAAAAAAGTTATATTTTTAATACCTTTCTATCCATTTATCCAAAGTGTCATCTGCCCCTAATCCAATTTTTTTCTTGAGCCTATATTTTGACATTTCCACACTTTTTGGGGTAATTTTAAGCATTAAAGCAATATCTTTGCTGGACATTTTCATACGAATATATGACAATAGCTTTAAGTCATTTTGGGAAACAGTAGGAAAATTGTTTGATAATTTGGTAAAAAATTGAGGATGAACTTCTACAAAATGTTTTTGAAAATTCTCCCAATCTTTGTCCAAATTGATAGTATCACGAATATCTTGAAAAAGTGGTTTTATTTCTGTTTTTATATTGGGATTAAGTTCGCTTAATTTTTCTTGCAAAGTATTCAACATTTCATTTTTTTGTAATAAATGTAAATAATTACTTGTTAATTCACGTTCTTGGTTAGCAATTTGTTCCTCAAATATTTCTTGTTTAAGTTGTGTTTGTATTTCTTGGACAGCCATTTTTTCTTGGTGTCGTTTTTTTTGTATTTGGTATCTATAAAATGCTAAAGCTACCACAATACACAAAATTAAAATCAAAGCATACAAGGAATATGTTTTGATAAGTTGGTCTTTTTCAAGGAGTTTGATTTGTTGTATTTTTTTTTCGGTTTCGTATTCAATCGTAAGTTCTGCGATTTGTTGGCTTTTTTGAAGATTAAACAACGAATCTTTTAATACAAATCCTTTTGTTTGGTATTGATAAGCCAAATTAAAATCTCCTTGCTTGTGGTACAATGAAGCAAGTAATTTATAAGCAAGTTGTTCTTCTGCTTTAAGTTCGTGTTTTTGGCATAATGTAAGACTTTTTTGTGCGTATTCAATAGCCAATGTATAATTATGTTCTTGCTCATAACTTTCTGCAAAATGTTGTAGATTATTAGCAAGTATTAACCAATCTTGTGCTTGTGAGGCAAGCTCATATACTTTTTGGTAATAAATGCGACCTTTGGCGTATTCTTTTTGTTCGGTGGCTATCAAACCAAGTCCATTTTGTGCATCAATAATAATATTTTTTTCGTTGATTCTAGTAGCTAAATCAAAGGCTTTTTGGGCGTATTCTTGAGCTTTTTGGTACTTTTTTAACCTTCTATAAGTAGTAGAAAGGTGGTAAAATAGATGTGCATTGCGTCCCAAAACAGGTTTTGGTTGGCTATTGTTGATTTGCAACCCTTTTTGATAATATTCTATAGATTTTTCATTTTGCCCGCTTGAAGCATAAGCAATTCCAATATTCACATAAGACTTTGTTAATTCATTTTTATCGTTGAGTTGTTCTTTGAGTTGTAATCCTTTAAAATGATATTTGAAAGAAGCCTCAAAATCACCTTTATTTTCATAAATGATGCCCAAATAATTCAATATTCTTGCTTGCCATTTTATATCTTTATTGTCTTCTGCCAAAATTAGGGCTTTTTTGTAGTGTGATAAGGCAAGCGTATATAACGCTTTTTTCCAATAATAGTTACCCACAGAATCCAATGCTTTGATTTGTCTTTGTGTGTTTTGGGCGTTTATTTTGAAAAAAATCAAATATAAAAAAAATATTAAAAATAGATGTTTATTCATAAAATATACAAATCAAGAACAAATTAAAAATAAAATGGATATTTTTAAAAATAGGCATAAATGCCTATTCTACACATATTTTTGTATTTTTATGTATAGCACAGGCATTTATGCCTGTAAAACGTCAAACAAATATATCCACATTAGGATTTACATATTCCTCAGCAGTTATAAAAAAAAAAACATCAATAAAATTGGGTTTTATAGCTAATTTTTAAACAAACTTTACCCCAAATTTTTCGCCTACTCTTTCCAAATCTTTTATAACGGTTTCTATCAAAGGAATACCATTTTTTAAGCGGTCAATTTCGTGTAATAATTCAGGCTCACCAGGAATAAGCACT
>JAAFIN010000239.1 GCA_013297825.1 Cytophagales bacterium | reverse complement strand
TTATGAATGATTTTGCAAAAAGTCTTTCTTTGGCTGATGAAGTGATATTATTGCCCATTTATCCTGCAAGAGAATTGCCTATTGAAGGTGTAACTTCTGATATTTTATTAGAAAAAATTACTTCAAAAGATAAAAAAGTAATGCCAAAAGATGAAATTCTAACGTATTTAAAAGATTATTCTTTAAAAAATCCTTCTCACGACAAAGCTAATGATGTAATATGTGTAATGGGAGCTGGTGATGTGGATAGTATTTTGAAAGTAATTATGAATGAAACAGCCAAAGTCTGAAACAGGATTTTCAGGATTAGAAGATTGGCAGGATTAAACAGCCATTTTTTTAATTTTTAACCTTGAACTTTGAACTTTAAACTTTAAACCTTGAACTTTAAACCTTGAACTTTAAACCTTTTTATGTCTTCAATTTCAGAAAAAACCAACAAACGCAATTTACAAGTAATTTATGGTATTTCGGTTGCGATACCTTTGGCAGTAGCATTTTTATTTTTTGGGAATAATATCACCAAAATAGAAGGTTTGAATGTGTCATTTTTGCCACATTTGAACGCAGGACTAAATTCTCTTACATTTATTTGTTTGATGATTGGTGGTTTTGCTATTCGCCAAAAAAATGTAAAACTTCACAGAGCAACTATGTTGAGTGCTTTTTTGCTTTCTTCGGTGTTTTTAATTTCGTATGTTTTGTATCATAATAATGCACCTCACACAAAATTTGGAGGCGAAGGTATTATAAAAATTATCTATTTAGCAATATTGCTTACGCATATTTTGCTGGCGATTGTGGTAGTTCCTTTTGTGCTTTTGGCAATATATTACGCTTGGACAGGGCAAATAGAAACCCACAAAAAAATTGTAAAATATACCTATCCAATTTGGTCTTATGTAGCATTTTCTGGTGTAGTGGTTTATTTTATGATAAGTCCTTATTATAAATAATGGTGAATGGTGAATGAAACAGCTAAAAGTCTTTGTAATTGCGTAGCAATCTGGCTGTTTGTATTTTGGCTGTTTTGTACTTTCCCTTTACACCTTTTTCCCTTACTTCTTTTTCATATTTTGTTTAATGTTTTTTAAAAAACGTTAAACAAAATGTGAATTTTTTTTTGTATATTTGCAAATAATGCTTTAAAAAATTCCAAAAACACAAGATTTTAATAAATCTGAATAATACTTCATAAAATATCAATCAAAAATACTAAAATCAATTTAAAATATGGACAAAAATATGGACAAATATATCTGTATTCACGGTCATTTTTATCAACCACCACGAGAAAATCCTTGGCTTGAAGTAGTTGAACAACAAGAAGGCGCTATGCCTTTCCACGATTGGAATGAAAAAATTGATTTTGAATGTTATGCCACCAATGGTGCTTCACGCATTTTGAACAATCAACACAAAATCGTGGAAATTGTCAATAATTACGCTAATATTAGCTTTAATTTTGGGGCAACATTGATGTCGTGGTTCAAAACAAAAGCTCCCCAAACCTACGAAAAAGTGATTTTGGGCGACCAACAAAGCCAAATAAATTTTAATGGACACGGTTCTGCAATGGCACAAGTGTATAACCACATGATAATGCCTTTGGCAAATAAAAAAGACAAAGAAACACAGATTATTTGGGGAATTAAAGATTTTGAAAGCCATTTTAACCGCAAACCCGAAGGAATGTGGCTGGGCGAAGCTGCGGTTGATACCGAAACTTTGGAATTATTAGTAGAAAATGGCATAAAATTTACATTGCTTGCCCCACAACAAGCAAAAAGATTTAGAAAAATAGGCTCAAATGAATGGTATAATGGCGTAAATCCATTCCAACATTATTATTGCAACCTACCATCAGGCAAAAAAATTGCTTTGTTTTTTTATGAGGGTGAGGTTTCCTCCAAAGTTGCATTTGAGGGACTATTAAATGACGGTAGAAATTTGGCAAATCGTATGCTTTCCCATTTTCAATACGCCCAAAACGTAAAAAATCCGCTTATGCACATTGCCACCGATGGCGAAAGCTATGGACATCATCACAGACACGGTGATATGGCACTTGCTTCGTGCATTAGGCATATTGAAGAAAATGGTTATGCAAAAATTACCAATTATGGAGAATATTTAAGTCTTTTTGAGCCTGAATATGAGATAGAAATTCACGAAAATAGCTCTTGGAGTTGCGTACACGGTGTAGAGCGTTGGCGCTCAGATTGTGGTTGCGAAACAGGCGGACAACCTGGTTGGAATCAAAGATGGCGAAAACCTTTGCGTGAAGCACTTGATTGGCTTAGAGATGAATTGATTGTGATTTATGAGGCAGAAATGAAAAAATATTGCAAAAATCCTTACCAAGTTCGCAACGAATATATCAATGTAATTCTTAATCGTAATACAACTTTTGTAGAAACTTTTTTACAAAAACACTTTGGAAAAGACCTCAACGAATGGCAAAAAACCAACGTAATGCGACTTTTGGAAATGCAACGACAAGGACAACTTATGTTTGCGAGTTGTGCGTGGTTTTTTTGTGAATTATCAGGAATTGAAACGGTGCAATGCCTTATGTATGCCAATCGTGCAATTCAGCTTGGGGAAAGGGTTAGCCAAAAGGTATTAGAACCAAAATTTTTAGAAAAATTGCGTGAAGCAAGAAGTAACAAGACTCAAGAAGGCACAGGCGAAGATATTTACAAAAAACACGTTTCACCTGCACGCATTTCGCTTACAAAAGTAGGAATGCACTATGCGGTAGCTTCGCTTTTTAGCAAAAATATTGAAAGCATTGAAGTATTAAATTATGAATATGCCAAAGATGATTTTTTTGAAAGACTTGACGCTGGCGTTCAGAAATTGGCAATGGGACGGACAACCGTAATGTCCAAAATTACGCTTTCACGCAAAAATTTTAGTTTTGTGGTTTTGTATTTGGGACAACACCAAATAATAGGCAGTTCTACGGAAAGTATTCCTGAAAAAGAATTTGTACTAATGGCACAAGATTTAAAAAAAGCCTTTGAAAAAAGTAATATTGCAGAAATTATTGAAATTATGCACAGTCATTTTCCTTCTGCACATAATTTTTCAATTTTGGAGCTTTTTAAAGATGAAAAAATCCACGTACTTAACCAAATATTAGAAGATAGCTTAAAACAAGCACAAAATTCTTATCGTAAAATTTTTGATAAAAATTACAATATCTTAAATTTAATGCGATTGGAGCATTTAGAAATGCCTTCTATCCTAAAACAAAATTTGGAAGTGGTGGTAAATCAAGAAATTGAAATGTTTTTTTCTTCTAAAAACAAAGATACCCAAACCCTCAAAAGTCTGTTAAAAGACATTCAAAAATGGAAAATGCCTATTTTTAATGTAGAAAAAGTATCACTTTCTGCCTCCAATTTTTTGCAAAATCTTGCAAGAACATACCTTTTGGATTATAGCCAAATGCGTGTTTTGGAGGTAATGGACGATATTTTAGATTTTTTGAAAGCCTTAAACATAGAGCCTAATATTAGAAATGTTCAAAATTCATTGTTTCGTGCTTACGAAAAAATGCAAGACAACAGCGAACTTTTTGATATTTATAAAAGGGAAGATATTAAAAAATTTCAGGCATTGTGTGAAAAATTAGATATGCACTTGGTTTTTCCGAAGTTTTAGCAAAGTTCAAGGTTTAAGGTTCAAGGTTTAAGGTTCAAAATTAAAAAAAATGGCTGTTTAATCCTGCCAATCTTCTAATCCTGAAAATCCTGTTTCAGACTTTGGCTGTTCCATTCAACATTTACCATTTACCATTCACCATTAAATTTTACATACAACACTGACAGGCTTTTTCAGCATTTTGGGTAGCTTTTTTGTTACCCAATTTTTTTGATTTTACCCAATCCAAACACGCAGGACGAATAAGACCTTGTTTGTATTTCAAAAATCCACGATTCAAAAGTGCTTTATCATTGTCAGGGTCTAAGGTAAGGGCTTGGTTATAATCTGCCAAAGCACCTTTGTCATCTTTTAGCAGTTGTTTGGCGGTGCCTCTGTTGTAATAAACCGTTTTGGCGTAAGGTGTTTGAGGATTTATTTTGAGTGCCATATCAAAATCCTGAATAGACAATTCATAACTTCCTGCTTTGAGGTGTGTTTGGGCGCGTCCTATATAAAAATTTGCGTTTTGGGTGCGTTGAATTGCCTGGGTATAATCCGTAATTGCACTTGGATAATTGCCCAAAAAGCGTTTGCTTCTGCCTCTATATTGATATGCTTCTGCATTTTCAGGGGAAAGCGTGATAGCTTCGTCAAATTCAGCAACAGATGCAACATAATTACCTTGTTTGAATTTGTCTTGTCCTGATTTTAGGATTTCTGCAAAAGTACGTTTAGGTTTTTCCTCTTTTTTTTCATTTTTTTCTTCTTTTGGGTCATTTCCTTGTGCTAATATATTTTTTGTATTCAAAAAACTCAATAATAAAATTCCAACAAATAAAAATCGTATTTTCATAAAAATAATTCAAAAAAAATTTTTCAAAAATAGGTAAAATTTCTGGTTCTATGGTAATTTTATGGAATACCTTTTTTCGTTTTGGTGTGATTACATAACAATATAGATGTTTTTGTGCAAGAAACAACCAGATTGCTGCACAATAACAAAGCTGTTTTTTTCTTTTTCATAAAAATTATCAGACAATCAAACTATTTACGACAAATATTTACCAAATCGTTTTTGTTAAAAAAAATGTAATAAACCAAAAAGCAAAAAAAAACATATTTTTTGGCTTTTTTTATTTTTTTCAAAAAAAACTAAAAAGCAAGTTTACTTTCTTTAAAAAACGTTTGTATATGTATTTGAAAGCATGCTTCAATTATTTATTTCCAATTTTTTTAAATCTCAAATTTTTTTAAACAAATGAAAACAAAAAATATATATTTTTCTTTCACTATTTGGTGTTTGGTGGTATTTTCAGGGCTTTTGACTTTTTCTTGTGATAAAATAAAAGATGATGCACAACCTGCCCAAGCTGAACAAAAAAACGAATATTTTACTCGTCCAAATACGCCTTTTGTTATCAATATGACCAATCGTCATACTATTACACAAAATACCACAATTCGCCTCAAAAATCCATCTGCACGTGGCACAGCACAATTTATGGGACGTGATTTTTTGGTTTATACCCCAAATGATAATATTCAAAATGCAACAGACAACATAAATTACGAAATTTGTAATGATGGAAATTGTCAAGACCAAAATATCAACGTACAAATTTCTAATAATGTTTCTCCTTCTGCACAAGATTCCTTAAATACCTGTTTGCAAACTACTTTTTCAGCAGTAGGAACGATTTATTTGGCTAATCCTGTGAGCAATACTGCACCTATTTATCTAAATGTAACCCAAAATGGATATTTGTGTGCTAACTACAATCTTTCTACTTTCCAATTACTTTCCCCACCTTCACGTGGAACCGCACAAGCAAGCCAAATACCAGGCACTACAAATTGGGGTATAAAATATACCTATAATCCAAGCAGTTCTGCACAAAGCAATCCAGATTATTTTGTGTATAGCATTACACTTGTCAATGGCAATGTAGCATACGGTGTAGGTGTAGTTTATATTTTGGATAATGGAAATTGTCAATTAAATGCAGTAATGGATATTTTTAATAATGTCCCTTCCAATCAAATTTTCACCGCAAATATTTTTGCCAATGACCAATATTGTTTGAATAATTTGTTGTATGACACTTTGCAATCATTCAAAATCATAGAAGCACCTGTTGGCGGACAAATTGTAGAACGTTCATTGAACAGCTCATATATAAAATACAAATCAAATAATGGTTTTGTAGGAATTGATAGTTTAAAATATCAACTTAAATATCAAAATGGTACTACAAGCCAAGCGTGGGTAAGATTTAATGTAGTATGTGGTTTGGTAGGTGATTCATATCAGTTTCCCAACAGCCAAATTGTAAATAATACTATAAATTTAAGTGTTTTGGATAATGATGTGCTTTGTAATTCCAATTATACATTATCCTTGCCTGTTACATCTGTAAGTGGTGCAACATTAAGTGTAGTGAATAATAATCAAATCCGTGTTGTATTGCCCAATGCATCATTTACAGGAAATATAAATTTTAGTTATCAAGTTATGGCAGGTGGTGCAATAACAACTGCTAATGTTTCTTTAACAATATTTTAAAAAAATATGAATTGTGAATTATGAATTTTTTAAAACAAAAAAAATAATTAACTTTAAATTTTAAAAATAGGCATAAATGCCTCTGTTATACATATTTTAAAAATTTGAGCTTTAAACCTTAAACTTTGAGCCTTAAACCTTAAACTTTTGAGCTTTAAACCCTAAACCTTGAACTTTTGAACTTTCCCTTATGACCGACGAAGAACTCGTAAAAGCCTGTCAAGCACAAAATCCAAAAGCACAAAATTTGCTCTACAATAGGTATGCAGGGCGACTTATGGGCGTGTGCCTACGATATGCCAATGATAGTTCAGAAGCAGAGGATATATTTCAAGAGGCTTTTATCAAAATATTTTCGCATATTGACCAAGTTCGTCCCGAAACGCTCTCTGCGTGGATAAAAAGAATTGTCATCAATACCGCCATAAATCACTACCGCCAACAAAAAAAACATCACGAAATAGACGAAATCAATGATGCAGTAGAAAGTGAGTATTTTGATACGCAAACCAACGCTATAGACAATTTAAGCCAAGATGAACTTTTAAATCTTATCCAAAAATTGCCAAAAGGTTACAAAATGGTTTTTAATCTTTATGCCATAGAAGGTTATGCACACAAAGAAATAGGCGAAATAATGAATATCACAGAGGCAAATTCAAAAAATATTTATGCAAAAGCTAAAAAATCACTCCAAAAAATGATTGTTTCTACTAACACCATCAAATTATAAAAATTGCTTTTTTAAAGTTTTTTATAATTTCCTAAAAAAATTAAAAAAATCCAATGAACGAAGATAATTTTGAAGAAAAACTTAGAAAAAAATTTGACGATTGGGACGTTCCTGCCCCCAAATGGGAAGATTTTTCTAAAAAATTGCCTTTTATTGACCTTCCGCCCAAAATCAAACCTGCATTTGGTTGGTGGTTTTTTTCTACTTGGTCGCTTGTAGCGGTACTTTGTGGAGTGGGGATTTATTTTTTAATAAAAAACCAAGCCCCCCAGCCCCCAAAGGGGGAGCAAGTAAAACAACTTGCGAATGTTGATATTTTTTCAAATGAAAAAATCAATGCAAATTCTGAAAATAAAAATAATTTTTCAAAAGAAAAAAGCGGAAGTTTAGAAAAAAATATTATTACTTCTAATGAAAATTTAGGAAAAAATGAAACCGAAAATCCTGAAAATTCATCAAAAAACAATGTTATTTCTGACAAAAATTTAGGAAAAAATGAAAACAAAAATCCTGAAAATTCATCAAAAAATAATGTTATTTCTGATAAAGATTTAGGAAAAAATGAAAATAAAAATTCTGAAAACTCATCAAAAAACAATATTATTTCTAATGAAAATTTAGGGAAAAATGAAATCAAAAACCCTGAAAATTTATCAAAAAGCAATATTATTTCTGATAAAGATTTAGGAAAAAATGAAATTAAAAATCCTGAAAAT
>JAAFIN010000024.1 GCA_013297825.1 Cytophagales bacterium | reverse complement strand
ATTAACTCACAAGTTTTTTAATACCTTCTATCATTCGTCCTTCGTTAGAAGTATCCGCTTGAAAACTGTCCATTCGCACAAAAGCAGGCATTTTAGTTAAAATTCCTGAGTTTTGGATATATTTTTCTACAGTTGTATGAGAACCTGACCACGAATTTTTGGCAATCGTAATACCCAAACGATTGGTATAACCCAACATTTTTTGGATAATAGAAAGCGTTTTTTCGCCATTTTGTTCCCAATCATCTCCATCAGTTCCGTGAAATATATAAATATTATAATCTTTTGCCAAATTTTCTTTGGTAACAATACTATCCACCAACTCAAAAGCTGGATAAACATTTGTACCACCTGCAACAGTTGATTTATAATATGTATAAAAATCTTCTACTTCTTTTGCCTCTGTGTCGTGCAGAATAAACCTACTTTCTACCTGATTGTTGTATTGATACATCAACCAACTATAAATAAAAAGGTGTTGTGTGGTAATCACTTCGGTAGGTTTTCCCTGCATAGAACCTGAATAATCCCTCAAAAAAAATACCATTGCTTGCGAATCCACATCTTTCTCAGGCGAAACAATGCGATAAACTTTGTCTTTAGGATTTACCACAAATTCCTCTGGATTAAGATTTTGGGCATTAGGATTTAAAATTAAATTGCTTTGCAAAATTTTTTTCAAAGTGGCTTTGTTATCCAATAATTGCCCAAAACCTTGATTTTTGTCTGTAAGGTCATACAAGACTTTGGTCAAAGACGGTTTTTTGCCTTTTTGTTGCAAATTAGGCAAAGAAAATTGTTCAGTAAGAATACGCCCCAAATCAAATGCTTCTGCTATCATATCGTGTTTTCCGCCTTTTCCTTCGCCTGCACCTTCGCCCTCGCCTTGTTGTTGGTCTTGTTGTTGATTTACAGGTTTTTCGCCCAATACTTTTCCTGTATCGCCTTTGCCTACACCACCCATTTCTTTTGGTTGGTTAGGATTTTCGTCGTGATAAAGTTTTGCTTCGTTGGTGGTTGGAACAATGATAATTTCATTTTTTTTACCTTTACCTTCTGCGGGTTTTACGAGTTTTCCAAGTCTAATTCTGCGAGGAAATCCATCTTTTTCTCTTTGTTTGTCTTGTATAATGAGTTCTTCAAGGCTTTTTAAAGACATTAAATAATTAGGTTTTGGATTCCAACCGCCCAAAAGTTCTAAATCATTGTAAGCGTAAATGTCTTTATTTTCAAAGTTTTTATTATCTAATTTTTCTTTTTGTAAAAAGTGTTTTTGGGGTGAATTTTGGATTTCATCTATAAACTTTTGTTTTACTTCGTCAGGCACGTTCATTTGAGCGATTTGTGCCAATAACAGATTATAATTCATAAGAATTTTTAAATTATTATTAAAAAATGGTTTTAGCAAAAATGATGTTTTTATATGAATGTCATTTATGATAATTTGGTAATTAAAATACGAAAAAACTATGTTTTTAGTCTGTTTTTTAATAAATAAATATAAGGGAAGGAGAAAGGAGAAAGGTGTAAGGGGAAAGTAAAACATTTTTTTATTGCGGTTATATTTAACCAAAAGTTATTTTATCTTTCAGAAAATATAAAATATTAGCTAATTTTACAAAGTTTTACAAAAAACAAAGTCAAATATTTATAAAAACTATTTTTTTGTGTATATTTGAAACTATTTTTTTATATTTTTTTTGAAAAAAATGTTTTAATTTTGTGATATTTTTAATAAACTATAAAAAAAAATTGAATTTTTGAACCTTAAACTTTGAACCTTAAACCTTAAACTTCTTAATGGAATTTTTAGCTGATTTAGTCAAAATATTAGTGCCTTCTTCGTTGGTATTATATGCAATGTACACGATTGTAAGGGCTTTTACACAAAAAGAATTACAACAAAGCCAACTTTTATTAGAGACCCAATTTCAACAAAGTAAAGCAGAACTTGCCCTCAAACAAAAAGAAGTAGAACTCAAAAATAAATCTGAAATTCTCCCAATTCGTTTGCAGGCTTACGAAAGATTAGCCTTATTATTAGAACGCAATTCTCCTGCCCAAATAATTCCACGCCTTAATAATCCTGAATTTACCGTAGGAATGTTACAATATGTATTGGTGCAAAATATCAGAGAAGAACTTGCCCACAATCTTAGCCAACAAATGTATGTGAGCCAAGAAGCGTGGAATTTGGTTAATAAAGCCATTGAAGAAATGATTACACTTATAAATAATGTTGCTTTGACGATTCCAGAGGAAGAAAATGGTATTGAACTTTCCAAAAAAATCCTTGTTACTGCCAAAGAACACAATATAAATCCAGCAGAAGACGCATTGCAATATCTTAAAAAAGAAATTCAACAATTTTTTTAAAGAATGGTGTAACAGAGTTCAAAATGCTCAAAAAGTTCAAAAATGCTCAAAAAGTTCAAAAATGCTCAAAAATGCTCAAAGAAATTCAAAAAAATTTGAACTTTTGAACCTTGAACTTTGAACTTTTGAACCTTGAACTTTGAACTTTTGAACTTTGAACTTTTGAACCTTGAACTTTTGAACTTTTGAACTTTTGAACTTTTGAACCTTGAACTTTGAACCTTAAACTTTAAACCTTAAACTTTGAACTTCACTGACAAACTCGCACAAGACGAGATTTTTGCATTATTGGCACAATCCGCCCAAAATATCCAAATGCCTGCCTATCTTGTGGGCGGTATTGTAAGAGATTGGATTTTGGGACGACCTTGCAACGATATTGATATTGTATGCGTAGGTAGTGGTATTGCTTTGGCTGAAGAATTTGCAAAAATTTGGGGACAAAAACATAAATACGAGCCAGAAGTTAATTTTTTTAAAAATTTTGGGACTGCAATGGTCAAAACCCAAGATTGGATAGTGGAATTTGTAGGTGCAAGAAAAGAAAGTTATCAAAGAGATTCCAGAAAACCTATTGTAGAAAATGGTACTTTGGAAGATGACCAAAATCGCAGAGATTTTACGATAAATGCACTTGCAATTAGCCTCAATGCACAAGATTATGGCAATATTTTAGACCCATTTGGCGGATTAAAAGATATTGAAAGAAAAATTATTCGCACACCACTTGACCCAAATATTACCTTTTCAGATGACCCATTGCGTATGATGAGAGCGGTAAGATTTGCAACGCAGTTGCGTTTTGATATTTTTCCTGAAACTTTTGATGCCATAAAAGACAACAAAGAACGCCTAAAAATCATTTCACAAGAACGCATTACTGATGAATTAACCAAAATTCTCAAAACTCCTGTGCCTTCTTATGGTTTTAAATTGCTTTTTTATGCGGAATTGTTACAACTGATTATGCCTGAACTTGTGGCATTACAAGGGGTTGAAATGATAGATGGAAAAGGACACAAAGATAATTTTTTCCATACATTGCAGGTTTTGGATAATGTTTGTAAGGTTTCAGATAATATCTGGCTTAGGTGGTCAGCCATTTATCACGATATTGCAAAACCAATGACCAAACAATTTCACCCAAAAGCAGGTTGGTCGTTTCACGGACACGAGGACAAAGGTGCTAAACTTGTACCTCAATATTTCCAAAGGCTAAAATTGCCAATGGGTAGCGAAATGCGATTTGTGCAAAAAATAGTCCGTATGCACGCTCGCCCTATTCCGCTTGGTAGAGATGAGATTTCAGATTCTGCACTTAGAAGGCTTTTGTTTGAGGCAGGCGAAGATTTAGAGGATTTGATGAAACTTTGTAAATCAGATATTACTTCCAAAAATCCTGAAAAAGTCCAAAAAGTATTACAAAATTTTGCGATTGTAGAACAAAAACTACAAGAAATAGAAGATAAAGACAAACTTCGTAATTTTCAACCTGTCATTACAGGCGAGATTATTATGGAAACCTTCAAACTAAAACCTTGTAGGGAAGTAGGTATTATTAAAACACAAATTCGTGAGGCAATTCTTGATGGCACACTTCGCAATGAATATGAAGAAGCATTTAATTTTATGGTGCAGAAAGCGAAGGAATTGGGGTTGGAAGTTTAAGGTTAAAAATTTAAAAGTTCAAAAGTTTAAAAAATACGGTTATCTGACAATTTTTGTAGAATTTATTAAATTTATCCTTTATTTTTAAGATGGAATATTGATAATCAAACCTCTAAGGTTTTTAAAACCTCTTACAGATTTGTAACTCCACAAAAATTGTCATACAACCTAAAAAATGATTAAAAATAAATTTGAAATAGGATTTTATTAAACCTTAAACTTTGCATTTTGGCTGTTTTATTTACCATTCATCATTTACCATTCAATATTAGAAAATATGATAGATTTTAAAAACATAGCTTGGCAACTTCCTAATCTTACAGATTTGTCAGAACAAAATCCTCAAAAAACTACTTGGGAAAGTCCAGAAGGCATACAAATAAAATCATTTTACACACCTGAAAACCTCAAAAATGCACAACATTTAGGATTTATTGCAGGAAAACCACCTTTTTTGCGTGGCGTGTATTCCACAATGTACGTACAACGTGCTTGGACAATACGCCAATATGCAGGATTTTCTACTGCGGAAGCCTCCAATGCGTTTTATAGGCGTAATCTTGCCTCTGGACAAAAAGGGCTTTCTGTGGCATTTGATTTGCCAACACATAGGGGTTATGATTCTGACAATGCTCGTGTAGTGGGTGATGTGGGCAAAGCAGGCGTTGCGATTGACACCGTAGAAGATATGAAAATCCTTTTTGACCAAATTCCTTTGGACGAAATGTCAGTTTCTATGACAATGAATGGAGCGGTTTTGCCTGTAATGGCGTTTTTTATTGTGGCAGGCGAAGAACAAGGTGTTTCCACCGAAAAACTTAGTGGAACAATTCAAAATGATATCTTAAAAGAGTTTATGGTGCGTAATACTTACATTTATCCACCTGCTCCAAGTATGCAAATTATTGCTGATATTTTTGAATTTACCTCCAAAAAAATGCCTAAATTCAATTCTATTAGTATATCAGGTTACCACATACACGAGGCAGGCGCACCTGCACACATAGAACTTGCTTATACCTTAGCAGATGGGTTGGAATATGTGCGTACAGGCTTAAAAGCAGGCTTGGATATAGACGATTTTGCACCAAGATTGTCGTTTTTTTGGGGAATAGGAATGAATCACGCAATGGAAGTAGCCAAAATGCGTGCTGGTAGATTGCTTTGGGCGAAATTGATTAAGCAATTTAACCCAAAAAATCCAATTTCTATGGCATTACGCACCCATTCGCAAACGTCTGGGTGGAGTTTGACCGCACAAGACCCTTACAATAACGTTGCTCGCACCTGTATAGAAGCATTAAGTGCGGTTTTGGGACATACACAGTCATTACACACCAATTCTTTGGACGAAGCAATGGCATTGCCTACCGATTTTTCCGCAAGAATTGCACGTAATACACAGCTTTTTTTGCAAGAAGAAACCCAAGTTTGTCAGATAATAGACCCTTATGCAGGAAGTTATTATATAGAAAGCCTTACTACCGAACTTTGTGAGAAAGCGTGGGAACTAATCCAAGAAATAGAAGCATTGGGTGGAATGGCAAAGGCAATAGAAACAGGATTACCAAAGCTAAAAATAGAAGAATCTGCCACCAAAAAACAGGCTTTGATTGATACAGGCAAAGAAATATTAGTAGGCATAAACAAATATCAAGTAAAAGACGAAATTCCTTTGGAAATATTGGATATTGACAACACAGAAGTACGAAAAAGCCAAGTGGAACGTCTAAAATCCGTAAAATCTAACAGAAATCAGGAAGAAGTACGCATTTCTTTGGAAAATCTCACAAATTGTGCCAAAGCAAAAGCGGAAAACCAAGAAAATGCTGAAAATCTCTTAGCATTGGCAGTAATTTGTGCCAAAAATAGGGCAACTTTGGGCGAAATATCTGACGCTTTGGAAAAAATATATGGCAGACACAGGGCTAATATCCAATCTGTAAGCGGTGTATATGCACAAGTTGCCTCTGAAAATGAGGAATTCCAAAAAGCAAGACAACTTGCTGATGAATTTGCACAAGCAGAAGGTCGCAGACCTCGTATTTTGGTCGCAAAAATGGGACAAGATGGACACGATAGAGGTGCAAAAGTTATCGCAACAGGCTTCGCTGACATAGGTTTTGATGTGGATATGGGGGCATTATTCCAAACGCCCCAAGAAGTAGCCACACAGGCAATAGAAAATGACGTGCATATTGTAGGAATTTCAAGCCTTGCAGCAGGACACAAAACATTATTACCCCAACTTATCCAACACCTCAAAGATTATGGAAGAGAAGATATTTTAGTAGTGGCTGGTGGTGTAATCCCTGTTCAAGATTATGAATTTTTATATCAATCAGGCGTATCTGCTATTTTTGGGACAGGTACTGTGATTGCGATAGCTGGGCAGGAGATTTTAGGAAAACTTTTGAAATAATTTTTTTTTCAAAAAATAAATTATATTTTTCAGAAAAAATTTAAAATATAAAATTTGGCTATGATTGGCAACCACAAGAGTTACAATACCAATAAAATTGCCTTTGACTGTTTCATTTACCATTCAACATTTACCATTCAACATTAAAAAAATGGCATATTACTATCGTCTTGGACAAATCCCGCCCAAACGCCACACCCAATTTCGCCAACCTGATGGCTCTTTGTATGCAGAAGAACTCGTAAGTTCTCACGGTTTTAGTGGCATTTATTCTAATTTGTATCATATTTATCCACCTACACGTATCAAGCAACAACTTCCTCCTGTGGCTTGTGGCGTTGAAATTGTGGAAGATTATGTATTGCAACAAACGCATTTGCGTACTTCTGTGTTGGGTGTTACAGGAGAAGATTATTTGGAAGCTCGCAAAACGTTATTCATCAATTCAGACGTAAGTATTGCAGTTTGTAATCCATCAGGCAAAAAAATGGATTATTTTTATAAAAATGGTGAAGCTGACGAATTGCTTTATGTACATGATGGAAGTGGTTATTTGTATTCACAATTTGGAAAATTACGTTTTCAAAAAGGGGATTATGTGGTAATTCCAAGAACCATTATTTACAAAATGGAATTTGATGCTGACCCTGTTTGCCTTTTGATTGTAGAATCTATGTCGCCCATAGAAACCGTAAAAAGCTATCGAAATCAATTAGGGCAACTTTTGGAACATTCGCCTTATTGTGAGCGTGATATTCACCCACCGCAAACATTGGTTACAGAACACGAAAAAGGTGATTATTTGGTAAAAATCAAAAAACAGGGTTTTATGCACCCTTATTTGTACGAACACAGCCCTTTGGATTTGGTAGGTTGGGACGGTTTTTTGTATCCTTACACGTTTTCAATTTATGATTTTGAGCCAATAACAGGACGTATTCACCAACCACCACCTGTTCATCAGACGTTCCAAGCACACAATTTTGTGGTATGTTCATTTGTACCACGTTTATTTGATTATCACCCATTGTCCATTCCTGCCCCTTATAACCATTCAAATATTGATTCTGACGAGGTATTATTTTATGCAGAAGGTAATTTTATGAGTAGAAAGGGCATTGATAGAGGTTCATTTACCTTACACCCTGGCGGATTGCCACACGGGCCACACCCTGGCACTGTGGAAAAAAGCATTGGAGCAGTAAAAACCGAAGAATATGCGGTAATGGTTGATACATTTCGCCCTTTGAAACTCACAAAAACTGCTTTGGAATTTTTAGATACCAAATATCCAATGAGTTGGACAGAATAAAAGATTTGTAAATAAAAAAATGTCAATAATCAATCATTGGTTATTGACTTTTTTGTGTGAAAATGGTCTTATCTTTCCATAAAAACAATAAATTTTCTTCCAATTTGTAAGGAATTATTACAGGAAATTCCTCATTTTGCCAAATTAAAATCTGTGTATATGTAATTTGAATTTTGCCCCAATAAAGCGAATAATGTCCTTTCATTTCGCCATCTTGAACTGGAATTTTGAATGCTGATTTATGACCTTTTTCCAAATCAACCACAAAATAATAATGTCCTTCACAAGGCGAAGCATTTATCCAATTACTAAAATTATTGTCATAATTGTTTTTTTTCGTTAGTTTTTCGCTTATCCAAGTACCTTCTAATTGTTGGGTTTTTATATGATTTTCTTGAATAATTTTTTGTAGTTCAGTTTTTAATAAAGTAATGTCTTGTGTTGTTTGAATGTATGAAAAAAGAGGTGTTTCTTTGATTATTTTCAAAAATTTATACCATTTTTTAGCTTTAATTTCTTTTAAATTTAGATGAAATTCCTTTGAAATTTCATTGTATTTTTTTTCTATTGCCAAAAAAGGTGTTTCAATATTTTCAACATCAACGCTCAAAATGTATTGATGCCAAATATTATTTTTGTATTTTTGGTATCTTCCAAGTTCAAACATAAAAAAGTTCAAAAAGTTCAAAAAGTTCAAGGTTCAAAAAGTTCAAGGTTCAAAAAGTTCAAAAGGTTCAAAAAGTTCAAGGTTCAAAAAGTTCAAGGTTCAAAATTTTTCTCATTATTACTCACACCTTTCTAATTTCCCTTTTTTACTTTCCCCTTTCTACTTTCCCCTAAACATAACTTATCGTTAAAAAATCATTCTTCCCCACAAATTCCTCCAAAATCTCCTTAATAATAGGTATTTTTTCTTGATTTTGGGGAATAATGTATAAATCAAATTGTGCTTTTCTTATACCTAAAAAACTAAAATTCGGTAAAAATTCAATTTCACAACGATTATTTTGTTCAAGCGTTATCATTAGTCCTACAAAATTAGCTTTAAATGATTCTAAACAATGTCTAAATAAATCACTGAGATTCTTTCCTTCTATATAAAAAACCACTTTAAACGCATTTTTTGGGGGAATTTGGATAAAATTTTCTAAAAGATTTTCCCATTCCTGAGTAGGCTTTTGGGTGATTTCAAAAGCACGTTTTAATTCTTTTTTAATGAATTTAGAAGTGGATTTTGTGATATTTTTGGCACTATTAAAACACGGTTCCACGCTTGTAATAATGGGCAATCTGTCTTTTTTTTCATTTATTCTAAATGATTTTCCTGCATTGCTCAAAGAAATTGGATTTTCCCAATTCCATTCATTATAATATTTGAAAAAAAACCTCAAAAATTCATCAATTTGATACGTTTTTTTAGTTTTTTGGTATTCAATAAAAGCATTTGTAACCAAAACCGTCCACGAATAACTGCCCAAAAGCCCCCAAATATTGCCCACCAAACAGCGTGCTTTTGCCCACGATTTTATACAACGAATTGCATCTTTAAAATAATTTATTTTTGTGTAATTTTTTATATTTTCTAAGATAATATCAGCCTCCAATCTCCCCACAATTATCTGCCAACTCAACGCATCAAATAAATGCTGTTGGCGTGAAAGTGTCATCACCTCAAAAACCACAGGAAAAATGGGCGATTGTGCCACCAAAATATCCATCGCAACGCCCTGAATTTTGAATTTCAAAACAGGCACTTGTGCGTCTTGCGTGAGTTGAATATCCTCCGCAAAAACCGCCAAAATATCTTTTAATTTTTCCAAAAAAGTGCTTTTTTCTACTTCTTTTGGAATAATACACACTAAATCCACATCACTTGTGTTGTGTTGCGTTCCCAAATATTCCGAACCTATAATTTCTACCTGCACCGTCTGCGTAATTGCCTCTTTGCAGGCTTCTTCCACAATTTGGATAACACTTTGACGTGTTTGGCTTTCTTTAAAAGAGATTTTGGGCATCAAAACATCTATTTTTTCCTGCCATTTTGCGATATGTTGCGTAATATTTCCTGTGCCTAATGTAATGCCATATTTTGTTTCAAAAGGCGTATTTTCATTTCTGCTAATAAGCGAAATTTCCTTCATTGACACACGAATAGGCGTGATTTTGTAGGGCGAAAGTGCTTTTTTTGCTTGTTCTAAGGCATCAAATTCTCCTATTTTGAGGTGCGGATTGTAGCCTTGTTCTTGTCTATTTTGTTCTGTGCAGTTAGGAAAAAGGCTTTGTAATTGCTTTTGAAGATGTTTTATAGCATTTGTGGATTGTTCGTTAGGTTTTAGCCACGCAGTAACTGATTTTTTTTGTTCAAAAAATGCAATTTCTTCAAAAATAACATCAAAAGGCGGAATACTTTTTAAAATTTCACTTATCAAATGCGTTGATTGCTCAAAAAATTCCTCTGGAATGAAGCCATAAATGAGATTTATGTGCGGTTGCCAACGCTCATATTTATCATCATATCTCGCTCTAATTGCTTGAATACGCTCTTTATAATAGGAAATATCGGAAATACCATTACCATCTTCAAAATTCCAAACAAGTGCCTGCGTATGCGTAGGAAATGCCACGATTTGGGCATTATTATTTGATTTTTTTTGAAAAACACCCAAAATACCGAAGTGGTCAGAGCAAGAAATTTCTTTTGTGATAAGATTTTGGGCGTAAAGTTCCACCTGTTCGCATTGCCATTGCGAACTTTGCAGGTAAATTGCATCAATTCTTTTGGATTTTTGGGAATGTGAAAGCAGTTTAGCGAGGGGATTGGTGTCAAGGTTATAAGAAAATCCATTTTTGCCTTTCCAAACATCTTCAAAACCTTTGTTTTTTTCAAAAAAAACTTTCCTTTCATCTGTATCAGCATTAAAATCGCCCAAAATCAAGTGTTCGCCTTGTGTATTATTCGCCCAATGTAGCATAATATCCATCTGATTTGTCCTTTTTTGAGGCGCATCTTTGCTCATATCAGAGGTAAGATGCACATTTGACACAAAAAACTTGGTATCATTCAGCAAAAATTCTGCAATAAGAAGCCTTTTTTTAAGTGAAAAAATGTATTCAATAGACAAAAAAGGAATTTTGGATAAAATAATGGTGGTATCGCTTTCAAAAATATCATTATTAGGCAAATCAGACACAAAATAATTGCCTTTTACCCAATTTTCCGCCAATAATTCCACATAAAACTCCTTTGTAACCTCCTGCAAAGCGATAATATCTGCATTGCTCTCTTTCAAATGGGAAATAATCACAGGCAAACGCACACTTGGGAAGGTGATTTCAGGAAAATGCGTATTTTTGAGGATATTCCACGTAAGGATTTTTAGGTTTTCTTGGGGATAATTTGGAATTTCTTTGTCAAAATATGTCCAACCTTGTCGTGTATGTGCAACGCAGGGCTGTTTTTTAAAATGAAGTGGATTATTTTGGTAAGTGATGATGTCAATTTTAAAATTATTTTCTGGTACAATCCACGCAATATCAGGAAGTTGTTGGGTTTTGAATAAATCAATGCGGTTTTTTCTGTCCCAAACCCACACCTCACCACAGCGAATATACATTACCCTATGCCAAGGAATATCACCATCAGGATTCCAATCTAACAACGCCTTTTCTCTAAACCCTGTTTTTGAAATCCTATCTGTAAAACCAATAATAAAATGTTTTTTGTCTAAGGCATTGTCCCACAAGATGCGACTGTATATTGTGTAACTATCCGCTAATTTTTCTTCCATAAGGGAAAGTTTCAAAAGTTCAAGGTTCAAGGTTCAAGGTTTAAAGCACATTACTGTACAGTTTTGAAAAAACCTATTCAAAACACAATAGGCGTAGTTTTTTTGATGAAATTTTGTTTGATAAACCAGTAATGTGGGTTTAAGGTTCAAGCTTTCATTCAACATTTATCATTCACCATTTGTTGTTGGTTTTCTATATTTCTGAAAAGGCATTTCCAACAAATTACCCAAATGTGCATTTTCTTCTGGTTTTGGGTGCGTGTCAATGCCATATTTTATTTGGTCAAAAGGCAAATACATAAATGTACCAAAAATTCTATCCCAAATCGCAAAAATATTTCCATAATTGCTATCTGTGTAAGGTTGCATATAATGATGATGAACTTTGTGCATATTTGGACTTACAATCACATAACTAAGGATTTTGTCAAGACGTTCAGGCAACGAAATATTAGCGTGATTAAATTGCGAAAATATGACCGAAAGACTTTGATAAATCATAATAACCCAAATAGGTGTTCCCAAAATCACAACACCTGCAAGCGTAAATAAAAATCTAAAAACACTTTCGCCTGGGTGATGTCGGTTTGCGGTGGTAGTATCTACGTGTGTGTCTGTGTGATGTATGAGGTGAAAACGCCACATAATCCTCACTTTGTGTTCTGCCCAATGCACCAAATACGCACCTATCAAATCCAAACCCATTACACCCAATATCATAAACAACCACACAGGCATTTCAAACAAATACAAAACACCAAATTTTTGGGTGCTAATAATTTCGCTGGTTTTTACCAATATAAAAGCAAGACAAAAATTGACAATCATTGTCGTAAATGTAAAAAAGAAATTTAGTCCTGCGTGTTTCCATTTGTGATATTGGAACAACATAAGCGGAATAATTCCCTCCAATAACCAAAAAAAAGCTATTCCACCTGCCAAAATCAAACTTCTGTGTAGGCTTGGAATGTGTGCAAAATATTCAATGATTTGTTCCATTTTTTTTTAAGAAATTAAAACTAATAAAAAATCCAAATAAATTTATTTTTGGTATAAAAAGTAAGAAATGCAAAATTAGAAAAATTTGAAAAGATACAAACAAAAAAGCATCTTAATTATAAAACTAAGATGCTAAAACTAAGCTATTTTTTTTTATTTTTTAAAAAATATCAAAAGACATTTTTACATTTTTGGTCTGCGAAATATGTATCTTGTAATAAAAATACCTGTGCTACCTTCTGAACCATAAGCACCAGCATTGGTTGCCATTAATTCCCAACCATCATTGCTAAGAGCTTCTATTCTTTGGGTAATAATTTGGTCGTTTGATTGAATATTATCAAAATTGATACCTACCAAACTAAAAAAATTATCCAATTTGATAATTTCTGATTTGCCATTTTTGTCCGTTGTAAGCAAACGAGAACGACCCAAACCACCAGGAACCACTGACTCAATGGCAGTCATTTGTTTAAATTCATATTTTACTTTTATAGGACTGTCTTGTGCTTGTATTTGAAATGCAAGACAAAATAAAACAGAAAATAAAAAGGCAATTTTTTTTAATGAATGACGCATAATAAGAATTTTGTTTAAAATTTTTTAAAAATTAAAAATAATAAGAATACTATTAAAACATACCACAAACATACAAAAAACATTACATTTTAAACCTTAAAATAAAAAAATTAACATTTTTATCATTATTTTTATTTAGATTATTTCTAAATAATAAATTTTGTGTATATTTGCAGAAATTTTTTAACAAACTATTTTTATTTAGTCTAAATAAAATTAAAATTTTTTCCTTTTTTATGTTCAAAACAAAAATTATTCTTGTATTATCTTGTTTGTTTATTTTTGCATTAGTTTCTTGCAAAAAAAATAATGAACGCCCTGCTTTGGAAGTTGCGACTGCTTATGATAATACAAATTATGCTACACAAGCATCTACCCAAACTACTGTTGTAACACAATTAGTAAATATTACCAATGAAGCCAAAAAAGGGCGTGTAAATGGTGTTGTTGTTACCAAAACTAATTTGGATAATCTTTTTAATGCAGGAAATCCAAGTCTTTCAGGCGTTTCTACTTCTTATTTTAGGGGAAAATTAGAAGGTACAAATGGTTGGTTTGATGAATTGGCAAAAGCAAGCGGTAATGCTTACACGCCTTCTGCTAATATTCAGGGACAAGGCGGTACTTTTGGCGGTTATTTATTTGATGAAAATGGCTTAGAAATGGAACAGATGATTGAAAAAGGTATGTTTGGGGCAGTGCTTTACAAACACGCAACTGACATTATTTCAGGAAATATTACCACCGAAACACCACATAAACTTGTTGCGATTTTTGGGGCGACACCTTCATTTTCTAATTCTGGTTCTGCGAATGTAACTGCGGACAAAAGGGATTTAGGAATGGCAAATTATGCGTCAAGACGTGATAAAAATGATGGAAATGGTTTTTATTCACAATTTAAAAAGCAAATCTTAAAACTACAATCTGCCATAAAAGCAGGTAATGATTATAACCAAGAACGCAACGAAGCACTCGCAGAAATCAAACTCATTTGGGAAAAAGTTAATAAATCCACTGTCATCAATTATTGCAATGCAGTTATTACAACAATGAGCAAAACTAACCCAACTGATGCAGAAAAAGCCTCTGCTCTGCACGCTTACGGTGAATGTGTGGGATTTATTCACGGTTGGAAAACCATTCCACAAGAACACAAACGTATTACTGACACACAAATTGACGAGATTTTGGTTTTGTTAAATGCTCCTCACAATGCAACGCCTACTTCTTACAAATTCATTACTGACCCAGCCAATGAATTACCAAAATTGCAACAAATTATCACCAAAATTCAACAAATTTATGGTTTTACTGCACAAGAATTAGAAGATTTTAAGAAAAATTGGGTGGCAGAACAAAATAGATAATGTTAAATGATAAATGTTGAATGATAAATAGAGTTTTTAAAATGAAGTCTAAAAATTAGTAAAAATTATCAAAATTTTACGAAAAAAAGAAAAAAATCCGTGAAAATCTGTGTTAATCCGCAAAATCCGTGTTCCAAAATGGTTTCATTTAAAGAACTCTAATGAAACAGCCAAAAGCCAAATATAGGTTTGAAAAGTTCAAAAAAATTAAAAATGTAGGGACAATCCTTGCGATTGTCTATCTTGTGATTGCCCATCAAAAATAAAAAAATGCTTGTATTTTCTAATACAAGCATTTTTTTATTTTTATTTTTCAATATTTCTACGTATTTTCCCCAATTTTCCCTAATTTTTTATTCAACCTTGTTTTTGCTTTATACACACTTTCAGGATTGATATTAAGGAGATTAGCAATTTCTTTGGTGGACATATTGAGATGTAGATATGCAGAAAGACGTATTTCGTAAGGTGTAAGGTCAGGGCATTTTTGAGATAATTCTTGAAAAAAAGTAGGATTTACTTGTTCAAAATGAATTTTGAATTTTTCCCAATCTGCCTCCAAATGTAAGTCATTTTGAAAAGTAGATTTTATTTCTCTAATAACTTCTTTTGGCTGGTTATTTTCTATTGATAGGCGTTCTATTTGCTTTTTTAATCCTGCAAGCAATTCATTTTTTTGGTAAATATAAAGTGTGTTAGAGGCAAGCTCTCTTTGATTAGCTTCAAGTTTTTCTTGAAGTTCTTGTTTTTCGTGTTGTTTTAGGGCAATTTCTGCCAAAATATATTCATTTTCTAAGGCAATAAATTGGTTGCGTGATGCTATTTTTTCATTTTCATTTTGGAGTGTTTGGGCTTCTAATTGTTTTTGTTTTAGTTCTTCTTTTAACAAATTCACACGTGCTACCAATGCAATCGCAAAGGCAAGTGCCTGAAAAATAATGGCTAAATTTGAAATAAATGATGGATTTGTATCACCGTGATTAAAATTAAAATAAATTGCCAAAATAATGATGGTAGATAAAGGCACTGTATTAGCAATCAAAAAATACTTCGCAGGTTTATAACCTTTTTTATACACCCATATTCCTGCCCCTAATATACCCAAAACAATCACCAATGTAAGTATATTTTGATAGGTGGAAAATGTTGTATTTGTATAATAAATTCCCCCAAGTGTAAGACTATCAGAAATGATAAACAAAGTAACTGATATCCACACACCCACACGAAGCCATTTATCCCAAATAGGTAAATAATATTTGAGTTGTAAATAATACCGAGTAAAATATACAAAACCTATCATTACCCCCAAAACCCCTATGTGCATCATAAAATCACTTATTTCCATATAATACAATCTTCCACGTGATAGTATTTCTATTTGATACATTCGTATTTGCCATAGCACATTAAAATAACGTTCAATACTCGTAATATATAACATACTGCTTACCACAATAAGCAAATAATATAAATAAGCCACATCACGAAACACAATATAAATATACAAATTATACAAAAAAAATGAGAGCATAATACCCATTGTAGTAATCCACCATATTTTTCTTTGGGTTTCTTTTTCAATATATTTCTCAGTAGGTTCTGTATGCACACTAATATTGATTGGGTATGATTGCGATAGAAGCGGAGAAGTTTTTATTTTTATATAAATGGTATCTTGTGTATTATTTTTTAAAATAATGCCATAATGAATATTATTACGTCTATGTCCTGTATATACTTCCAAGCCTGATTTTACTTGTAACCACTTTTTTTTTTCATAATTATAATAAAATAATGAATTATGAAATATTGGAAATGCAAACACACATATATTTTGGCTATATGGCGTTTCATTTTTTACTACAAACCGCACCCAATACGCTTCTTTTTTGAGAGGCATATTTTTTTTGTGGGGCAAAAAATCTTTTTTGTGGATAGTTTTTATTTGTGAAAAGGTGTAATTTTCATCAGGCAACACTTCAAAATTTTCTATCCTTTGGGCAAAAAGCGAAATAGATATTGTAAAAAATAAAATAATTAAGATTAGAAAACGCATTTGTTAAAGACCTTTATTTTGTGAAGTGATAATTTATTTCTTTTAAATTTTACAAATTTAATGGTTTTGTCAATGGCAAAAATATCACTTTTTTCTCAATGTCCTTATGCTGTCCCTACCTTTTTTAACTATTTTTTGAATGTCCCTACTTTGTCCATACCCATTTTTTGGTATTCTGAAATGGTTTTGTGTGGTTTGTGCAACGAAATAAAAAATTATTAACACACAAACACAACCCATAAAATTTCCAAAAAATTAAAATGAAAAATTTAACAAAACAACTTTTTGCACTTTTATTATGTGGTGCAATCTTTTTTACTTCTTGCAAAAAAGATGATGCTGTGAATGCGAGTACAACCTCCAAAGATGAATTTGAAGCAAAAATAAAAGCTGAATTTTCAAAAAAAGATATTACTTCAATATCATATTGCATTGTAAAAAATGACAAACTTTTGTACAGCAATGCTTTAGGTTATGCCAACAAAAACAACCAAACATTGGCAACAGATAGCACACGATATTTGGTGGCATCAGTTTCAAAAATAGTAACTGCTATTGCGATAATGAAACTCGTAGAACAAAATTTGATTGCATTAGATGATGATATCAATCAATTTATGCCTTATTCTGTTCGCAACCCAAGTTTTCCAAATGATAAAATAACCTATAGAATGTTATTAACTCATACTTCAAGCATTGTAGATACTTTTCAAGAAACTTTTAAGTTGGAGTGTTATGGGGCAGATTGTCCTATGACCTTAACACAATATTTCAATAATGTATTTTTGAGTTCAGGACAATATTATTCGCCTACTAATTTTTCAAACAATAAACCAGGTAGTAATTCAAACTACAGCAATCTGGGGTCAGCACTTTTAGGTTATTTAGTAGAAAGGATTACACAAGTTCCTTTTGATGTGTATTGCAAAAATAACATTTTCACATTATTAGGTATGAAAAAAACAGAATGGCGATTAGCAAATATACCTCTTAGCGAGTTGGCTATCCCATATTCTCCTGAGATTACAAATGCCAACCCACATTATACTTTTCCTGATTATCCAAATGGGGGACTTCGTACAAATGCCTTAGATTTATCTAAGTTTTTAAGAATGATTATCTTAAATGGTGCATTTAATGGTACTCGCATATTATCACAAGCAAGTATGACAACTATGAAAACCCTTCAATTTGGAAGCGATAACCAATGTTTGTCATTTTATTATGATACCATAGACAACAAAAAACTTTTAGGACATAGCGGTGGCGAAAAAGGTGTTACCGCAGAAATGTATTATGATGTCAATACAAATGTTGGTGTTATTGTGTTTAGCAATGTTGAGGACGCACCATTGAAAAACATTATGTCTTTGATGCTTAATTATGGCGAAAAATTATAATAATTATGGTGGTATGACAATTTAAAATTTATCTCAACAAAAAAAGGCTTTAATTTCAAAAATTAAAGCCTTTTTTTAATTATGAATTATAAATTATAAATTATAAATTATAAATTATAAATTATAAATTATGAATTATAAATTATGAATTATAAATTATTTTAAAAATAATTAGAATAAAATTTTGATTTTAAAACAAAAATCGCTATAAATTCCTAATTCCTAATTCCTAATTCCTAATTCCTAATTCCTAATTATTCCAAAACGCTATTTACGTCAGTATAAGGCAATTTGAACGCATCAGAAACACCTTTATATACGATTTTACCTTTTACAACATTAAGACCAAGTTTTAATTCCAAATTTTGGCGACAAGCCATTTGCCAGCCTTGATTTGCTAATTGCAACGCATAAGGCAATGTTGCATTGGTAAGGGCTACAGTAGAAGTATAAGGTACAGCACCAGGCATATTTGCTACGCAATAGTGAATTACATCATCTACAATATAAGTAGGATTTTCGTGAGTAGTTGGCGTACAAGTTTCAATACAACCACCTTGGTCAACTGCCACATCAACAATCACAGAACCAGGTTTCATTGTTTTGAGCATATCTCTTGTAACCAAATGCGGAGCTTTTGCACCAGGAATAAGAATTGCACCTACCACTAAGTCAGCTACTTGAATAGCTTTGCGAATAGCATATTTATTAGACATCAATGTTTCTACATTTGCAGGCATAATATCAGCCAAATAACGCAAACGAGGCAAACTAACGTCCATAATCATCACATGCGCACCTAAACCAGCAGCCATTTTCGCAGCTTGCATACCTACGATACCACCACCCAATATAAGCACATTGGCAGGTTTTACACCAGGAACACCACCCAACAAAATACCACGACCTTTTAATGGTTTTTCCAAATATTTTGCACCTTGTTGAATTGCCATACGACCCGCAACTTCTGACATAGGCACAAGCAATGGAAGACTACGGTCAGTTTTTTCTACGGTTTCATACGCCAAGCAAATAGCTTTGCGTTCAATCATAGCGTGTGTAAGCTCTTCTGAGGACGCAAAGTGAAAATATGTAAATAAAAGTTGATTTTCTTTGATAAGTGGATATTCTACTGCGATAGGTTCTTTTACTTTCATAATCATTTCAGCAATAGCATATACTTCTTCAATGGTATTAAGCATATTAGCACCTGCTTCCATATATTCGTTGTCATCAAAACCACTTCCTACACCTGCGGTGCTTTGTACGTATATTGTATGACCTGCTGCACGAAGTTCTGCTACACCTGCAGGTGTAAGTGCTACACGATTTTCATTGTTTTTGATTTCTTTGGGAACGCCAATAATCATAGTTTTTTGTATTTTAAAATGAAAAAATTGAATTAAATAAAGTATTTTGCTTTTATGGCTACAAAATTAAGAAAATAAAACAAAACAAAATAAAATTTGGTAAAAAAAAATGAAAAAAATCAAAGAAGTTTAAAGTTCAAGGTTCAAGGTTTAAAAATGAATAAAAAATTAGATAGTTGTTATTTTTTATAATAAATTTGCTTTATAAATATAAAAATTTAATTATTTTCCAATTTTAAAAACATTTTTCTTAATTTTTATGAAAAACAAAATTTTATTTCTAATTTTTAGTTTTATTCTTCTATTTTTTTCAAATACGCAAGTTTTCGCTTTTTATGCAGATACTGTAGGTGCATATTTGGAAATAGTGGACACCAAAACCAAAAGAATTACCAAAATAAACAATGACAAAATTCTTGTAAAAGTCAATCAACGACTGTATGAAGGTGAAGTTGTGGGTATTTTTGGCGATTCTCTTTTTCTAAAAACAGAAAATATAACTGAAACCATTAACCTCAAAAAAATAACTTACATCAAAAAACTTTCTAAAAAATCTAAACCATACCACAAAGATTTTATCATAAAAGTTATTGAATTTTCATGTGTGGAAAGAGGTCGTGTTACTCATATTTTTTATGTAAAAGGTGATTGAGGAGGAAATTTTTGATTTTTTTGTTTTTATCTGATTATTCATAACTTTTTTCTTAAATTTTTTGTCTAAAAAAATATTTTCAACTTAATTTATTTCTTTCCAATGCAACCATTTTCAAAAAAACAGAATTTTATTTTTATTTTTATTTTTTTATTTTTTTCAAATACAGAAGTTTTTGCCATTTCCAAAATTTATCACATCAAAACGCTGGTGGATAATCCCAAAAATCTGCTTAAAATCAATTACACAAAGAAAAATCAAATAATTTTTGTAAAACCAAATGATAGAATTATGGTAAAAGTGGGGCAAAAAGAATATAGAGGAAAATTATTATCAATCAATCAAGATTACGAAGATTTTATTATTTTGGAAAACAATAAAAAACCTGAAAAAATATACTTAAAAGAAATTTCTTACGCAAAAAAAGTAGGATTAAAAAACACATTGCACAGTATATGGAATGGTTTTAAGGTAGCATTTGGCTTGTTTTTGGGATTATTAGGATTAGGATATGCAATGGTTTTTTTAATATTAGGTGTATTTGCGTTTAGAATGTCGCTTAGTGCAGTAGCTTTTAGCACAATATTTTTTATTGCTGTTGCAGTAGGAGGATATTATTTAATGATGAATGGAATAGATGTTTTGAAAAATAAACCTATTCACAAAGAAAATTTCACCATAGAAATAATCCAAAAATAATATTTTAATTTCAGCAAAATCATAAAATTTTTTTGATAAATTTTTATGATTTTTTTGTTTTTATCTAATTATTCATAACTTTTTGCCTTATTTTTTTGTATTAACAAAGACATTTTTTCTAAAAAAAATCTTTACAAAAAATCATACAAAAATGGCTTATCACGCACTTTCTACCACCGAAAAACTTAATATAAAAACATTAGGCGAACTCAAAAAAGCTGGTTACACTTCCGAAAGCGTAAAACAAGAACTTAGACGCAATCTTATCCAAAAAATCAAAGAAAAAAAATCCGCTTTTGAAAAAATTTGGGGTTATGAGGATACTGTAATTCCTGAATTGGAAAGGGCGATTTTGGCTCAACATCATATTAACCTTTTGGGGTTAAGAGGACAAGCAAAAACACGCCTCGCAAGACAAATGATTTATCTTTTGGACGAATATATCCCCATCATAAAAGGCTCTGAACTCAATGATGACCCACTTCGCCCACTTTCGTATTTTGCAAACGAAATTATCGCCCAAAATGGCGACGATACGCTCATAGATTGGTGGCACAGGGAGGACAGATACACCGAAAAACTCGCTACGCCTGACGTTTCGGTGGCGGATTTGATTGGCGATATTGACCCAATCAAGGCAGTAAATATGAAATTATCGTATAATGACGAAAGAGTTATCCATTATGGGCTTATTCCACGCTCACACAGGGGGATTTTTGTGATAAATGAGCTTCCCGACCTCCAAGCACGCATACAAGTATCACTTTTTAACATCTTACAGGAGGGCGATATTCAGATAAGAGGCTTCAAATTGAGACTTCCTTTGGATATTCAATTCGTTTTTACTGCCAATCCAGAGGATTATACCAATCGTGGAAGTATTGTAACACCGCTAAAAGATAGAATTGACAGCCAAATTATTACCCATTATCCAAAAACTATTGAAGTTGGCAAAAAAATCACTTCCCAAGAAGCAAAAATCTTAAAAGAACAACAAAATTTGGTAAAAGTACACGATTTTGCCTTAGAATTGATAGAAGAAATTGCAATGGAAGCACGCCAAAGCGAATATGTAGATGCCAAAAGCGGTGTTTCTGCACGTTTGACGATTTCAGCGTTGGAAAACCTTTACAGCACCGCAGAAAGGCGTGCTTTACGCAATGGCGAAACCCATACGCATATACGTTTGGCAGATTTTTGGGGTATAATTCCTGCGATTACGGGCAAGGTGGAGCTTGTATATGAAGGCGAACAAGAGGGAACGCTGATTGTTGCACAAAATATGATAGTGAAATCCATCAAAAAGCGTTTTACGCAGTTTTTCCCTGAGCCTGATAGCTTCAAAAAACAAAAAAATAACCCTTATATTCCCATTGTTACGTGGTTTAATGGCGGTAATGTGGTGGATATTTTGGGCGATACCACCGAAATCGCATACAGAAAGGCGTTACATGATGTTACAGGGCTTGCGGATTTGATACACGACCACACAAAAAATATGCCTTTTGAAGAAAAGCTATTTATGATGGAATTTGCACTACACGGATTGGCGGAATATTCACAGATTAGTCGCCAAATTCTTAGCAATGGACTTACTTTTAAGGATATTTTTAGCAGTTTTAACTTGCCAGAGGATTTTGAGGAGGAGGAATAGAATGATAAATGGTAAATTGTGAATGGTAAATGAAACAGCCAAATAAAAGCAGGTTTTTAGGATTTTATCTGTAAAAAATAGTATAATTACAAACAAAATGGTTATTCCATTCACCATTTACAATTCACCATTTACCATTAAAAAGGGCTGTTCCATTCACCATTTACAATTCACCATTTACCATTAAAAAGGGCTGTTCCATTCACCATTTACAATTCACAATTCACCATTAAAAAATGGAACTCATTTTACCCATTCTTACATTTTTATTAAGTCTTTTTGCGGTGTTTTTTTCTTATAAAAGTTATGAAAATTCAGAAAAAATAGCGTCCAAAGAAGAAAAAAATGAAGATTTTGATAAAATAATTGAAAGAAATTTAGAAAAAAGTTTAGAAAAAAACCTTGAAAAATATCTTTCTGGTTTTGATAAAAAATTAGAGAAATTGGAACAGGTTTTTAACCAAAATTTTAAGGAAAATAGACAAGAAAATATACAGCTTAACGCACAATTTGCAGAACAAATGCAAAAACAATCGCAACAAGCATTTTCGTATATTTATGAAACTTTAAACAAAAATTTTCAGGATTTTAGACAGGAAATTAGCCAAAAATTTTCGGTTTTGGAACAAAATTTTAGCCAATATCACAAAAATTCTTTTGATGTAATCAGCATTTTTCGCAAAGAAATTACTGAAATTATCATCAATTTTGATAAAAATTTTTCAGAAAATCAAAAGCATTTAAAACAAGAAAATACCATTTTTTTTGAAAATTTTGAAAAAAATAATGCAGAAATTGCCCAAAAAACACGACAAGAACTTTTTTCACTTTCCCAAATATTAAAAGAAAATGCAGAAAAACAACAAGATAATTTGGGGAAATTTGGGGAAAATGTAGATAAAAATCACAAAACTTTGCAAAATGAACTTCAAAATCATATTCGCAATGAAGTAGAAAAATTTGGACAACTTATTTTGGAAAATGTTTTGGAAAAAATACAACAAAATATCAAAGAACAAAGCCAAAAAGCGGAATATTTTGCAACACAAACTCAAGAATACACACGTAATTTGTCGTTATTTTTGCAAAGTTTTGAACAAGAATTTAATAAAACCATTCAAGATTTTAAAGAATTACAAAAAGAAAAATTTGTAGAACTTTCACAAAAACAAACCGAATTTTCACAAAATACCAAAACCGCCATTCAAGATTTTCAACAAAATATTCATAAAATATCACAAGAAAATAAGCAAGAAATTACCCAAAATCTCCAAAAAAGTTTGCAAAATTTGGAAGAAACCAACCGCAGAAATGCACAAGATTTGAACGCTTTGCAACGTGAAAAATTTGGAGATTTGGAACAAAAACAAAGCGAACTTGTCCAAAAAACCGAACAAAAATTAGAAAAAATTAGAGAAACTTTAACCGAAAATATCAAAATTCTGCAAGAAAATAACGAGAGAAAACTTGAAGAAATGCGTGTTACAGTTGATGAAAAACTGCATAATACGCTTGAAACTCGCTTAGGTGAATCCTTTAAACTTGTGGGCGACAGACTTGAACAAGTGCATAAAGGTTTGGGCGAAATGCAGGTACTTGCGACAGGTGTAGGAGATTTGAAAAAGGTTTTATCAAATGTAAAAACCAAAGGAAATTTGGGGGAATATCAATTAGAGGCAATTTTAGAGCAAATTCTCACGCCTGACCAATACGCCAAAAATGTAAAAACAAACCCAGAAAAAAATACTTTGGTGGAATTTGCCATAAAAATTCCGCATAAAAATGACAAAAATAATGGCGAAAAAAATCAATTTATTTGGATTCCAATTGATGCCAAATTTCCTACTGAAATTTATCAAAACCTAATGGACGCATATCACAATGGTTTTTTTGAGCTAATGCACGAACACCGCAAGGCACTTGCAAAACAAATTCAATCTTTTGCCAAAGATATTAGGGACAAATATCTCGCACCGCCTCACACCACAGATTTTGGATTGATGTTTTTGCCTTTTGAGGGGCTTTATGCAGAGGTTTTGCAAAATGTTGGGCTTTTTGAGTTGTTGCAAAGGGAATACAAAATTATAATTGTGGGTGCAACAACGCTTTCCGCTTTGCTAAATAGCCTTCAAATGGGTTTTAGAACACTTGCGATTGAAAAAAGGTCAAGCGAAGTATGGGATATTTTGAGCAATGTAAAAACTGAATTTGGGAAATTTGGAGATTTATTAGACAAAACACAAAAGAAACTTCAAGAAACTTCTAACACTATTGAACAAGTAACCCAAAAATCACGCACTATTGAACGTAAATTAAAAAATGTTCAGACATTGCCAACAAATAATATAAATCCAATAGAGTTGGGAGAATAGCTCATTCATAGAAATGCAAAAAGCAAAGCAAATTTATTTGAAAGATAGAGCATTATGGAAAAGGAATTAAATAAATTCATCTTATAAAACCCTGAAAGGGTTTAACAATAGTAACCCCACGTGAAACGTGGGGAATAAAAAGGCGAAGTTATTTTAATCTTGATATTATAGCAAACTTTCTATTGAAGAAATTGCTGAAATTTTTGAAGTGAGCATTGATTATGTGCTCGATATTCAAAAAAATCTTCCATCTTAATTTTTTTTGATTTTAAAAATCTCAAAATTACCTTTGTCAGAAATTCAAAGAATTAGAAAGGAAAATAATTTTTGATTTTTCCCAAATATTCAAGTGTATTTTTGTTACCAACAAATCAGCAGATAAGTATGCATAAGTCTTGACTATTTTGTATTTTTGCACATTTCCCTTGCTACTTCCCCCTTTTACAACAATTCTTTTTGTGTTTTAAAATGCGAAATCGCAAGTTCTTTTAATACAGAAAGTGCTTGTAATATTTCCTCTGAAATTTCTTTGCCATAAATTGCTTTATCAATGCTTTTGAGGGCATCAGCAAGGTTAGGACTTGGCAAAACCTGCATAATTTCTTTGGACGTATAAGATGTAAAAGGTTTTTGGTCTATTTGTTCAAGGTGTTTTTTCCAGAGAGCGATTGCTTTTTCAATATCTTCTGTGGTGCGTCTTGTAGTAATGCGATTAGAAAGCCTCGTAAATTCCCCCAAAAAAATTGCGTGCCTTGTGTTAAATTGGAATATTTGATATGCTCTTATAATTCTTTGACCTAATAATCCCCAAATTACCAACACCACAATTAAAATCAATAAAATAATCGCAATAATATATGGATAATTAAAATATTCAGGGATTTCTACGTATTTTGTATTGCTTTTTAGGAGAAGGTCGTCTATTTTTTGCGAATTTTCTTCTGTGGTATTCAACTCAAAAATTTTATCATTTACCAAACTTTGAAATGCCACACTGTCCATTTTTGCCCATATTCTTTGGGTAGAATCTTGTGAGCGAACCCACCAAACAGGTAACGCAAGACGTTGATTTTTTTGGATTTCATAAGTGGTTAATTCATAAACTGCACTGTCAAGGCTAATATTTTTTTGGGTAATTGTGGGAAAACTTTGTTTTTTTACCCACGTAAAAGGTGCATAATTGTAGGTAGAATCAGGGAAAAAAAGCTGTATTTCAGGGCTATGTCGCACCGAAAGGGCGTATCTTACCACAAGCCCAAGTTTTATGCTATCGTCCAAAAATTGTCCTTTTACCTCAAAAATTGCTTTTTTGGGTGCATCTATTTTTTGAGAAAATACATTTTTAGTAAATAATAAAAATATTATTTGAAGGATTAAAACAAAAAATGATTTTTTTGAAAAAGACATAAAGTAATATTTAAGCACACAGATAACGCAGATTTAGCGGATTAAAACGGATTTTTGAACAAAATTTTTAGGCTTAAATGCAAATTTACAGGATTTTATTAAACTTTAAACCTTAAACCTTGAACTTTAAACTTTTCTACTTTGAAACTTTCGTAAAATTCAATAGCATATCAGGTCTTACAAATAACACGCCTGTCGTAACAATCGTATCACCAGGTTGCAATCCTTCCAATATTTCCACAAATTCCGTTTGTCTTGTACCTGTTTTTACATTCACAAATGAGGCTTTCCCATTTTTGGAAATAATAACTTGTTTATTGCGTGCTTGCGGAATAATGCTTTGCGAAGGCACAACGATTGATTTTTCACGTGGTTTTGTACTAAAAAAAACCTCTGCAAATGCACCAGCCATTAGTTTTTCATCTTGATTATTCACCAAAGCCCTTATTACAAGATTGCGATTATTAGGGTTTATTTTTTGGTCATTTGCCAAAATGGTTGCTTCGTATTCCTTACGTTCATCAGAAAGCGTAAATTTGACTTTTTGTCCTGCACGCAATTCTGCACCATATTTTTCAGGCACACTAAAATCCAATTTTAAAGGATTTATTTGGCGAAGTGTTGTAAGAATGGTATTTGGGGTAATATACGCCCCTTGACTAATATTTTTTAAACCAATCACACCAGAAAAAGGTGCATAAATTTCTGTTTTTTGGATATTTACTTTCACGATATCCATTTCAGATTTTAGGTTTTGAATTTGCAAAAAACTAAGGTCATATTCTTGTTGGCTAATGCCATTTATTTTGAGCAAAGACGCTTGGCGTTGTTCAGTAGTTTGTGCGATTTTAAGCTGATTATCAAGTTTTTTGAGTTGTGCTTGCAAATCTCCATCAAATATTTTGACCAAAAGCATACCTTGCCCCACATATCCGCCTTCGGGAAGATTGAGTTGTGTAATTCTTCCTGAAACTTCTGCACGAATTTCGGTTTCTTCGTTGGGAATCAATGTTCCTGATATTTTAAGATAATCCGTTATATCTTTTGTGCCTACGATATGACCCTCAAGTTTTATGGTATTTTGGGCAGAATTTGGTGTATTTTTGTTATTTTCTGAATGATTTTTTTTGTGTCCCAAGAAAAAACCACTTAATAAATAAACAGCACCCAAAGCCAATAAAACACCAACAATCCAAATAATATTTTTCATTTTTTTATCAAAATTTTATCAAAAATTTTTGTTTATATTCAATTTTTTTTCTTAAAAAAAGTGTCAGATTTTGGTTATTTTGCATTTTGTACTTATACCTTTCCCCTTACTACTTTCCCCTGAATATATATTTAACCAAAACCAAAGAAATAAATTTTTAGTTTAATTTTTTCCTAAATAAAACCTATTTTTACAAATAAATAACAAATAAGAGAATTAGGAATTAGGAATGGAACAGCCAAAGTCTGAATCAGGATTTTCAGGATTTAAGAATTAACAGGATTTTTTATAAAACCTTGAACTTTTGAACTTTTGAACTTTTGAACTTTGAACTTTTGAACTTTTGAACTCTATTTATCATTCAATATTTATCATTTAACATTAAAAAAAATGTTTTCTTCTACACAAAATACGATTATTGCAGTTGCAACGCCTTTGGGCGTTGGGGCGATTGCAATGATAAGAGTTTCAGGAAAAGATGCGTTTTCCATTACCCAAAAAATTTGGAAAAGTAAAAAAAATCTGCTTACACAAGTCCCAAATACACTTTTGGTCGGAACAATTATTGACCAAGAAAATACGCCTATTGATGAGGTTGTATTAAGTATTTTTCACGCTCCACATTCATTTACAGGGGACAATACGATTGAAATTTCTTGCCACGCTTCGCCTTATATTGTCCAAAAAATCTTAACGCTTTTGGTGGAAAATGGGGCAAAACTCGCACAAGCAGGCGAATTTACACGCAGAGCATACTTAAATGGACGTGTGGATTTGGCACAAGCAGAGGCGATTGCTGATGTGATTGCATCAGAAAATGAAAATGCTCACAAAATTGCTTTTCAACAAATGCGAGGAGGTTTTTCCAAGCAAATTAAAAAAATGCGTGAGGATTTTATCAAGTTGGCTGGGCTTTTGGAATTGGAATTGGATTTTGCAGAGGAAGATGTGGAATTTGCCAATCGTGGTGAAATCCAAAAACAAGTACATCAACTTTCCCAAAATATAAGTGATTTGGCTAATTCGTACCAACTCGGAAAAGTACTAAAAAATGGTTTTCCTGTGGCTATCGTTGGAAAACCTAACGCTGGAAAATCAACGCTTTTGAATGCACTTTTGGCAGAAGATAAAGCCATTGTTTCGCCCATTGCAGGCACTACAAGGGACAGCATAGAGGACGAAACCACGATAAAAGGCATAAAATTTCGTTTTGTGGATACTGCTGGACTTCGCCAAACTGACGATATTGTGGAAAATATTGGTATTGCACGCACCAAAGAAAAAATGCAGGCTTCTGCATTGATTTTATATTTGTTTGATGTGTCAGAATTTACGCCTGATGTCCTATTAAAAAATCTTTTGGAAATAGAACAATATAATGTTCCTATTTTATTGGTTGCAAATAAAATAGATATTGCAGATAAAAATGCAATACATTATTTTGAAAATTTTGAGGAAAAATATCAAAAACAAATTATATTTTTGTCTGCACACACCCAACACAATTTGGAAAATCTCCAAAATAAACTTGCGGATTATGTTCAAATGCAACCTTTACACCAAAATCAAACGATTATTACCAACACACGACATTATGCGTGTTTGCAGGACACTTTAAAGGCATTGGAACAAGTAAAAAAATCATTAGACCAAAAATTTTCTACTGAAATGGTTGCAACTGATATGCGTGAAGTGATTTATCAATTAGGAACTATTACAGGCGAAATTACAAATAATGATTTATTAGAATTTATTTTTACAAAATTTTGTATTGGGAAATAATTTTTTTTATAAAAAATACCATTATAAAAAATCATAAATTATTCTTATTCCTAAAAATCAAAACATACAACACCGCACTTCCCCAAAAACCTAACAAACTGCCTGCATATATATCCACTAAAAAATGTTGTAACAAATACATTCTTGAAAATGCTCCCATTATTGCCATTGAAGCAAATAATATATTAAAAAAAACAACTATTTTAGTGGAAAATTTTGAATTAAATCTTTTATCACAAAAAGCAACCATCAATACAAACGCCATTGAAAAAATACTTGTGCTATGTCCTGACGGAAAACTGTTGTATTCCTGCCATTCCAAACCTTCTACTTTTTGCAAAAAATGTGAAGCCAAAACCACCGAAGGTCGCAACGCATCAGGATACACAAAATTTTTGATAAATTGGGCTGAAAGTCCTGTCAATATAAACGACAAAAACGCCCAAATACCAAACCAAAGCACAAGTTTAGGATTTTCTTTTTTAGTTTTAAAATACACATATACACACAAACATACATTCACCAACGCAAAAGTAAGCCCATCTCCCACGTGTGTAAAACTCAAAAAAAACGCATCAAAAAATGGTGTATAATGGCTATTAACCCACAGTTCCCACGTCCCTTTTTGGGCAATCAAAATCATTATTCCGCCAAAAATCCACCAAAAAAGGCACAAGATAAAAAATAAGTTCAAGGTTCAAAGTTTAAGGTTTAAAGTTCAAGGTTCAAAGTTTAAGGTTCAAGGTTCCAAAAAAAAGGCTGTTTAATCCTGCTAATCCTTAAATCTTGAAAATCCTGCTTCAGACTTTGGCTGTTTCATTCACCATTTATCATTCAACATTATAATTCCCCTTTCCACATCAAAAAATAAATTGTTGGTATGATTATATTTACAATATTAACAATAATTTCAATTTTATAAATTTTTGAAAAGAGATTTTTATGAACATTTTTATCAATAATTGTATTTTTTTGGTTTAAAATTCTTTTTTCAAATACATAAAAAACCAATTTCCACATTGCCAAAGCCCACATTAAAAAATATCCTCCAAATATCACATATCCCACAAAATAATATTCGCCAAAAAATATATCAAATAAACAATTATGCGAAGGTACGCCATAAATATATTTTACAAAAAAGTTTTTGAGTAGAAAAATTGCGTTTAAAATCCAAATATTTAACCCAAAAAAAAGCAAAACCAAGCCCCCTAACCCCAAAAGGGGGAATAAGAATAACAGAAAACCAAGTATATAAAACAACCAAAAACTTATATTTATAATTTCAGCATTGGGATTTGAAAGAAAATTAGGTAAATAATTATCAGGTTGTTTTGTGAGAAAATTGACACTGCAACAAGTTGTGATAATATCAGGATTTAATTTTGAAAAATATAAATAACTCAAATATAAATCATAAAAAAACAATAAAACAACAGGAAAAACCCAATAATATTTGGAAGGTGTAAGTACAAAATAAGGCGTTTTATTGTCCCAATAATCCACAGACAAGAAAATTATTGCAAAAAGTATTACCAAAATTTTGGTGTAAAGCACCAAAAAACCGTATTCATTTGCACCCAAAGCACCTGTTGCACACATTGCACCACGCAAAAGTGGCGGAATGTGATAATTAACCGTTTGCAAAAAATACACAAATAACAAAAATTGTCCACACAATACTACCCAAAGCACATTATTGACCAAATAACTTTCTTGTTCTAAGCGAATTTGTAATGTAGTATTGTATTGTGGTTGCCAATAGCGAATTATTTTAGTGGTTTTGAGTAGTGTGTAAGCCATCAAAATTCCCATTACCATTTGCACAAAAAGCTGGCTTATTACCCAATCGTCTGTAAACATTTTTTTTAATGGTGAATGTTGAATGGTAAATGGTGAATTAAAAACAGCCAAATACAAAAACAGCCAGATTCTTTCAGAATGACACATTTTTTGGCTGATTCCTGATTCCTAACACCTGTTTTTTGACTCCTGACTACTGATTCCTGACTACTGATTCCTGATTCAGATTAAAAAGGTCATTCAACACATCAACCAAAGTTTCAGCTTCTCCCCTTTTACACGCAGCTTTAAGTTGGAGCGTAGGAAGTTTGATGATTTTTTGCATCATACTTTTGGTTATCTGCTCTATTTTTTGGGTTTCTTCTTCGTTGAGTTTTTTGGCAAATTTTGCCATTTCTTCCTGTCTAATTTGTTCTAAGGCTTGTTTTAGTTTTTGGATAGTAGGCGAAATTTCCATTTCTTTCACCCAAACACCAAATTCTTCTAAGGCTTCCTCCATAATATTTTCCACTTGTGGAATACAAGCAAGGCGTTTTTGTTGGGCTTCATTGACTTTTACATTTATTTGGTCAATGTTATAAATCAACACGCCAGATATTTCTTCCATTTCAGGCGAAATACTGCGAGGCATAGACAGGTCAATGAAATATTTATAAGACCAAAGTTGTGAAAAAAGCGAATTTTCTTTGGTAACAAAAGGATTTTCCATTTGCAAAGACGATACAATAATATCAGCTTCTTTGATAGCTTGATGCACTTGTTCAAAAGGAATTGTACCAAAATTACATTCTTCTGCGAGATGTTGGGCTTTTTCAAAAGTACGATTACAAATAATTACTTCGCCTACTTCATTGTTATTTTTCAAATTTCTGCACACATCAGCTCCTATTTCGCCCACACCCAAAATAAGCACTTTTGGATTTGGGGTTTCTAATGCCAATTCTTCAATCAAATGCACAGAAGCATAAGACACAGAGGCAGTTCCACTGCGAAAAGGCGTTTCTTGAACAATTCTTTTATTGGTAAAAAATATTGTATGTAATAATCTATGCAAAAAATGCCCTGCTGTTTGTTCATCAGCAGAAAGTTGATAGCTTTGTTTTACTTGGTTGATAATTTGGAGGTCGCCAATTACTTGTGATTCTAAACCTAATGTAACCCTAAAAAGATGTTTTACAGCCTCATTTCCTTCTAATTCTTGAAAATATTGAGTGGTTTCTTTGTTCATTTTTTTAAAATCACAAAGAAAATCTAAGATTTCGGTTTGGTAAGATTTTGGGGCATTGTAATATATTTCAGTACGATTGCACGTAGAAATCACGAGCATATCATTACATTCAGGTATATTTTTCAAAAAATATAATATTTCCTTACATTCTTCTTGGGTAAGTGCAACCTGCTCACGCAAAGCAACAGATGCTTTTTTGTAAGAAAGTACAATGGCTTTAAAGGATTGGCTGGTGTGATAACTCATAATTACTTCAACCAATTATTTATTAAATTGGTTTTTCTTTATTTTGATACTACATTAGTTTTTTTACAAAAATACACCTCAAAAGGCTAATTTTTAAAAATCAAACGTAATTTAGAATTATTCTAAAATAAGAAAAATCCCTAAAAAAACATTCTTGGCTCAGGCGAACTATCCAAACGCCCAAAATCATTACGCAAATATTGTAAATAACCTGCCATTGCGACCATTCCAGCATTATCAGTACAATATTGAAAAGCAGGAATATAAATATTCCA
>JAAFIN010000240.1 GCA_013297825.1 Cytophagales bacterium | reverse complement strand
ATCACGGAGCCTGCTATTCCAACAGCTTCTGAGGCTGGGGCAGCTGTGCCACCACTTCCAATAGTAACTGCATTGGCTACCAAACTCATCAAACTACCTGTGATTTGGGCAAGTTGTGAGGCTATAATACCCCCTGACCTTGTTTTACGTTTTGAATTTATTTCTAACAATCCTTTTATAAGCCCTTCTTCATCAATTTTATTTTTTGGATTTTCGTCTTCGGTCAAGTGTATTATACCTGTTTTTTTTTCATCAAGCCTTTTTTGGTTTTTTGTCATATCTTTACCAGCTAATATTGCCTTTGCACCACTAATAATTTCCATCAACAAATCAGAACTTGTAAAAAGAATAGTATTTAAACTTGTTAATACACCAAAAATGGGCGTGTATAAATTTACTTGTGGAATTACTTTACAACTTTTTAAGATACTGTTTATTACGCCAGTAATGGTATATGCTTTTTCAATGACAAAACGTGCATCAACTGCAATTTTTTTTCCTCCTGTTATTACATCTTTTTTAGAAAGGTTTTCTAACTTCTCAATGATTTTACAGATGTCTGTAGCTTCATCTATGGCTTTTATTGTTTTGTGGATATTATTTATCACATTTGTTACAAATCCTTTTTCAAGGTCATAACCCACTTTATCAGCAATATTTTGCTTTAAATCTTTTTTTCTATCAAATCCCAATTTATCATTTATAGGATTTTTTACCATAGCCCCAAATTTTTCTTCGTCGTTTGCTTGGTCTCGTTCCACTATTTTATCCATTGATTGATGCAATGCTTCAGGTGAGGTTTTCTCCAAGTATTTCAACAAAGCAAGGATAGAAGGCTGATATCTTATTTCTCTTTGTTCTTGTTTATCTTTTTCTTTTTGTTCTTGTTTTTCTTTGGCTTTTGCCTCTGATTCTGCTTTTTGTTCAGGAGTTTTTTTTGCGAAAATATTAAAAAATCCTTGTGCAGTAGGTACAGATTTTTGAACAGCCTCTTTTTTTTGAGGCTGTGAGGAAATGATTTTTTGCATATAAAAAAATTAAAATAAACTTTTAAAAAAATGTAATTAAAAATGTAACTGAATTTATTATTTTAAGACATAATTCAGGAATTGGCTTACAAGTTATGTATATTTTTTTTAATCACAAAATTTGTTTTATCTTTTTTTAAAATAAGATTTTATTAAAATTTTAAAACTTACAAATTTTACAACAGCACAATTTTTTTAAAATAACAAGCATTATTTTTTAAAAATAAAAATTAAACTAAAATTTTAGTTAATATTTATGGGAAAATAATTGCACAAATTTCAAAATATTTTTCTCAAAAAAATTCTTTAAAAAAACAAAAACAGATACATTTGTATTTAATTAAACATTGGTTCTCTATATCAAAACAATGTTTGTGCTGAAAATCACCATCTTCGTCAAGCCTTTTCCGTCAGTAACAACCTTAAAAAGACATATCACAAATATCAAACACTAATAAAATGACAGACAATTTCTTAAGCCTATTTGAAAGTTATGTTCAACTCACAGAGAGTGATATAGAATTTTGCAAACAATACTTTGAGTTAAAATCATTACCCAAAAACAACATCATTGAGGAAGAAAATAAAGTGCCTAAATATCTATATTTTATTACTAAGGGATTTATGCGTTTATTTTATTATGATGATAATGGTGATGAAGTTACAACATTTATTGCATCACCAAATAGATTTATTACTTCTTTTTTGAGCTTTATTCACGAAAAAAAATCAAACGAAAACTTGGAATGTATTACAGATTGCGAATTTTATAAAATAGAAAGAAGCAAATTACTTGAATTGATAGATAAAAATGAAAATTTCAAAAAATTTAGTCTTGTGATTTTTGAACAAGCTATTGCAACTACACAAATAAGAGCAAATGACTTTGCAACACTTACTGCGGATTTGAGATATAAAAAACTCATAGAACAACAACCTGAAATAATACAAAATGTTCCTGTTCAATATATAGCTTCCTACTTAGGCATAAAACCACAAAGCCTAAGCAGAATACGAAAGCAGATGATTAAGTAACAAATGTTAAGTAGAATGATGTTAGTTAGTACTAATTTTGCATTGAAATAATCATTCATTAAAAATATTCAAAGCAATGTTAGAATTTATCCAACAATATTTAACCACTGTATTTGCAGCACTTATAATAATGAGTGTTACCTATCTTATCTTTTGGGTAGCGTTAGGCAAGAAACTAAGCAACCGAAAAATCCAACTTTCTAAAAGAGCAGGTTGGTCTCAAATTAAAGGCGAAATTATCGCAACACTTTTTTCGTTTATTGGCAGTACAGCATTTATGTTACTTCTATTGTCATTTAAAGACAATGGTATAGCCAAATTTTACATAGAAACAGGTAAATATGGTTGGTGGTATGAACTAATTACTGTTGTTGTTATGGTGTTAATATCAGATACTTGGTTTTATTGGAGCCACAGAATAATGCACCATCAAAGTATATATAAATATGTTCACGCATTGCACCATAAAAGTTTAGATGTAAATCCTTATACATCTACTTCATTTCACGTAATAGAAGCATTATGGCTTACTGTTTGGATTTTACCATTGACAATGTTTATGCCTGTTTCAATGGTTGCATTGGGTGTAATGCAAGTTCTTGGCACTTTCAATAATTTAAAATCCCATCTTGGATACGAACTTTTCCCTAATTTTTTCAGCGTAGCACCTTTCAATATATTGGTTACAGCAACTAATCACAGCCTACACCACACACAATATAATGGCAATTATGGTTTATTTTTTCGGTTTTGGGACATTGTTTGTGGTACAGAATTGAATACAACAAATAGCACATTTGCAGAAATTCATCAACGTATAAACGAGAAAATTATTGATAACTCAAAGTATAGAACATTAGAAATAAATAAAATAGTTAAAGAAAATAACAATACTGTTTCAATATATTTTAAACCAAATGATACAGCGTTTTACAATTATAAAGCAGGAGAATATCTTACTTTAAAAGTGAAACTAAATGGCAGAACTTATGACCGTTGCTTTTCTTTAAGTTCTACACCAAACATTGATGAATTTTTAAGAGTAACAGTAAAACTAAAAGGCGAAGTATCTCATTATTTTTACAATAACGCAAAAATTGGCGATGCCATAGAATCATTATTACCTGCTGGAGATTTTAATTTTACACCTAATGCGACTTTTGAAAAACATTATATAATGGTTGCAGGCGGAAGCGGAATTACGCCTTTGTATAGTATGATTAGACAAATTCTTCAATTTGAACCTAAAAGCAAAGTTACCTTGCTCTATGCAAATACAAACGAAGAAAATATCATTTTTAAAAAAGAACTAAACCAATTAGTACAACAACACTCACATTTTGAATATAAAGATTTTATTTCAGGCAAAAAGCGAATAGGTAAGGAAGATTTGAATATTGACCCTAATGCCTTCTATTACATTTGTGGGACTGATTCCTTGAAAGAAAGCATAACCCAATATTTGAAAGATTTGAAAATAAATAAATCCAATATCAATGTTGAACATTTTGCAGATGGTTATACACCTTGGTTTGGACTTTTTAAGCAACAAAAATTTTGAAAAGCTACACAATGAAATGTTTTAACAAATATTTTATTACTATACAATTTTTAGAAAGTATTATTTAAAATGCAATAAAAGCATTTTTTTCATAATAATTTCTCAAAATACCTTTATTGAAGTCATTATTTTAGTTTTAAAAAATGAAATGAATGAGTAATTATATCTTTGATTGTTTGGTAATTTTTCAAAATATTTTGGTCAGACCTCCGCAAACTACCATACAGACCAAAATTTTTGAAAAATATTGTACAATATTCATTTTAAAGCACTTTTCTAATTATTTTAATTTTTTGTATAGTAATAAAAAAAAACTTATCAATAAAATTAAACTAAAATTTTAGTTATTTTATTAAAAAGAAATAATTGCACAAATTTCAAAACATTTTTCTCAAAAAAATTCTTTTTTTAAAAAAAAATTATAAAAAAATTAGTTTTTTTAAAAATTTCATTTAATTTTAGGCGAAAAAAAATAAATTTATTTTTTATCATGCTTTATTCATATTTACCATAAAAAATTTTTTATGTCAAGCACATTACCAAATTTCACATTAGGAATAGAGGAGGAATTTCAGATAATTGACCCTCACACAAGAGAACTTCGCTCTCACATGCACAAAATCGTAGAAGGCGGAAAAATTATCCTCAAAGAGCAAGTAAAAGTAGAAATGCACCAATCAGTGGTGGAAGTTGGTACAAATATTTGCAAAAATATCCAAGAAGCTGACGCTGAAGTAAGGCACCTTCGTAGAACCATTGCTGAACTTGCTGATAAGCAAAATCTTGTAATTGGTGCTGCAGGTACGCACCCTTTTTCTCGCTGGCAAGACCAACTTATCACCGAACACCCAAGATATGAGGCAATCGTGAATGAATTGCAAGAAGCTGCACGTTCTAACTTGATTTTTGGTTTGCACGTACACGTAGGTTTGGAAAACCGCAAAATAGGTCTTCATATTATGAACGCAGTGCGTTATTTGTTGCCTCATATTTTTGCACTTTCTACCAATTCGCCTTTTTGGGAAGGCAGAGATACAGGTTTTAATTCATTTAGGGTAAAAGTTTTTGAGCGTTTTCCACGTACAGGTTTGCCTGAAGCATTTACTTCTGTAGGAGATTATGACGCTTATATTGATTTGCTGGTTAAAACAGGTTGCATTGATAATGGCAAAAAAATATGGTGGGATTTGCGTTTGCACCCATTTTTTGAAACTATTGAGTTTCGTATGTGCGATATTCCAATGCGTGCAGAGGAAACCATAGCACTTGCTGCACTTATGCAGGCATTGGTTGCAAAAACCTACAAATTGCTCAAAAGTAATCTTGCTTTCCGTTCATATAGTAGGGCTTTAATCAACGAAAATCGTTGGAGAGCATCAAGATATGGCGTTGCGGGCAAGTTGATTGATTTTGGTAAGGAGAAAGAAGTAGATACCAAAGAACTTATTGTTGAGCTTTTGGAATTTGTTGATGATGTGGTTGATGAATTGGGTAGCAGGAAAGAATTGGATTATATCCATACCATTATGAAAAATGGTACAGGTGCTGACCGCCAACGCAGGGTATTCAGTGAATCACAAGACCTCAAACACGTAGTTGATTATATTGTGAAAGAAACTAATTCAGGGTTGTAAAAAAAAGCCCCCTAACCCCCAAAGGGGGAATTTTAACACAAAAAATGCTTTCAATAAAAAAATTGAAAGCATTTTTTGTATTTTTTTAAGTGTTAAATTCAAGAGGTGTAAGACGTTCTAATTTTCTTGTACCAAGAATTTTATACGTTTCTTCCAAAATTTCCCTTGCTTTTTCTTCTGATTGTTTTCTATAAATATCTTGTTCTTCAGGCGTAAGTTGGTCAAAAGCTAATTTAAACCTGTGCCAATAAATTAAGCGTTCTGCGGAGTCCTCTATTTTTTGGACTTGCTCAAAGATTGTATTTACGTGTGGAAATGGCATAAATATTTATTTTTTTATTGAGGTTTTTAAAATAAAGTCTAAAAATTGATGAAAAAATCTGTGAAAATTTGTGTTAATCCGTAAAATCTGTGTTCCAAATTGAATTTTCATTAAAATTTTCCAAAAAAATAGCTCAAACCTTCAAAAAAATCACTTTTTGAAATTTCTACATCAAAAATTCCTTTTCCGATTTCTGTGGGCAATGACGCAAGAATTTTGTGGTTTTGATTTTTTTTGTCTTGCAAAGTAAATGCAAAAATTGCTTCAAATAATGTATTTTTAAAATCATTTTCTTGGTTATCTTTTAGATTTTTTTCATTTTCCAAAATTTTTATTTTTTCTAAAAAACTTTTAAAAAAATCATCAATAAAATACGTTTTTTCTAAATAATTTGAAATTTCTAAAAAATCATTTTCGCCCAAAATACCTTTTTTATATGCTAACCACGTTTCTATGTGCATACCAATCGCCACAGCTTCACCGTGCAACAACGAAATATTTTCTGTAAGTGCATAACTTTCAACGCTGTGTCCTATGGTATGCCCAAAATTCAATAATTTTCTGATATTTTCTTCTTTAAAATCTCTTTTAACTACATCATCTTTTAACAAAACAGATTGTCGGATTACATTTTGCCAATCTTGATTTTCCCAATTTTTTTGTTCATTTTCAAGCACAGCACCACTTAAAACATCACCACTTTCTGTGAGATTTTCCCAATGATTTTTGGATAAAATAATTCCGTGTTTGAGCATTTCTGCAAAACCTGATTTTTTTTCTCTTTTGGATAAAGTATCTAAAAAAATAGGATTTATCCACACATTTTCAGGATTTTGAAAAACGCCCAAATGATTTTTGAGGTTTTGAAAATCAATGCCTAATTTTCCGCCCACACTTGCATCAACTTGTGATAACAAAGTCGTTGGAATCTGCACAAAACGCACACCACGTTTATAAATACTTGCACAAAAACCGCCCATATCACCCAATACACCACCGCCCAAATGCAAAATAAGGGCTTTTCTATCAAGTGAAAATTGTGTATATTGTTCCCAGATTTGGGTACAAGTTTGTAGATTTTTGTGGTTTTCACCTGCAGGAATTTTTACCAAAAAATGTGTTGGAAGTTCATTTTTTAATAAAGGATAACAATACAAAAATGTATTTTCATCAACCAAAACCACAAGTTGTGTGTATTTTTGGACAGAAAGCCATTTTAAAAAATCAGTTGTGTATGTGGAAAAAAGCATTTGTTTTGAAAAATATTTAATTTGCAAAAATAGAAAAATCCTAAAACCTTTTGCAGATTTTAGGATTTTTTGTCTGGATTTTCTGTCTAAATTTTTTAATTTTAAAAATTTATTCTTTTTCTAATTCTTCCCAATCATCTTTATTAAAAATGGTTTTATAATAATATTTACCATTTTCTTTTTTAATTGCCAAAAATCCTTTGTGTTGTGGCACTTTATAACCAATTTTTGCCTTCAATTCTCTAAAATAAACCATTCTTACCTCCAAAAAAACCGCACCATCTTTCATACTATCCATTACTTTTTTGAAAAGTGAAGCCATTTTTTCGTTGTCTTTCATAGGCGAATAAGTATAAAGAAAATCAGCTTTGGCATAATACGCATTTTCTACTGCAAGCGCATCACCCAAACGTACTTCTGCTTTGCCTTTGCTGATAAATTCTTTCATATAATCCTTCACATATCCAAAAGATTTTTCAGAATATTCTATGCCAAAAGTTTTGTCAAAACCCATACACAAAGCACCATACAATTTTTGTCCGCTACCACAACCTATATCCAAAAAAACACGTCTGTCTTCTCTCAAAAGGTGAATTAAATCTGTAAATTCATACAAATTATAACGAATATCTGCCCAAAAATCGTCTTTTGCAGCGTCAGCATTACGTTTATTATTCAAATAAACTGATTTGATAAGACGAGCTTTTACCAAAGGGTCTTGTATCGTGAGTGCATATTCATATATGCCCCAAGGTTGGAGTTTGAGGCTGTCAAGAGCTTTGTTGAGGGTTTCTTCATCAGAAAGCACGCTCATACTTCTT
>JAAFIN010000236.1 GCA_013297825.1 Cytophagales bacterium | reverse complement strand
TATTTTTGTTTGTTATCAGTATTTTAAAAAACTAAATCCAAAAGTAGAAAATAAATTCCAAAAGAAAAACACGTATTGCCAATAAACCACAAAAAAAGACATTTGTTTTATCAACAAATGTCTTTTTTATTTTATCCTAATAAATATTATATGGCTTAGTGAGCCACTTTTTTCTCTTGTTTTACAAGTTCAGCCTCGTGTTCAAGGTTAGAATTTGGTGTTTCAGTCAAAGGCACATATTGTGGAATATAATCACCAAAACCGTCTTTATCAGCATCAGGTTTGTTGTAATCATACGCCCAACGATGTACGTGAGGAATTTCACCAACCCAGTTACCGTGTCCAGGATTTTTGGTAGTCCATTCTAAAGTATTTGAATTCCAAGGATTCATAGGTGCAAGGCGACCTCTGAAAATACTATACACAAAATTGAAAGCAAATAATGCTTGTGCTGAGAAAGTAAATATCGCAGCAGCACTAATAAACATATTCAAATCTGAGAAAGTTTTGAACGCATCAAACGTGCTAAATGAATAATATCTACGTGGGAAACCTGCAATACCTATGTAGTGCATTGGGAAAAACACCAAATAAATACCTATAAATGTACACCAGAAATGCACATAACCAAGTTTTTCGTCCATCATTCTACCAAACATTTTTGGGAACCAATGATAAACACCAGCCATAAATCCAAAGAATGACGCACTACCCATTACGATATGGAAATGGGCTACTACAAAGTAAGTATCGTGTAATTGAATATCTAAGGCATTATTTCCTAATACAATACCTGTTACACCACCTGAAATAAACACTGATACAAGACCAATAGAAAACAACATAGCAGGTGTAAATATAATATTACCTCTCCACAAGGTAGTAATATAGTTAAATGCTTTTACCGCAGAAGGAACTGCAATAATCAACGTTAATAACATAAATACTGTACCCAAAAATGGATTCATACCTGTTACGAACATGTGATGCGCCCATACGATAAATGAAAGTACCGCAATACCAATCATAGAACCAACCATTGCACGATACCCAAATATAGGTTTGCGAGCATTGGTAGCAATAATTTCAGATGTGATACCCAAAGCAGGTAACAACACGATATAAACTTCAGGGTGTCCTAAGAACCAAAATAAATGTTGGTACAAAATAGCACTTCCGCCTACGTGATGCAATGCTTTTCCACCAATATAAATTTCAGACAAGTAAAAACTTGTACCAAAACTACGGTCAAATACCAACAACAACGCTGCTGCAAATAACACAGGAAAAGACAAAATACCAATAATTGCAGTTAAGAAAAATGCCCAAATGGTCAAAGGTAATCTTGAAAAAGACATACCTTTTGTACGCAAATTGATAACTGTTGTAATATAGTTAATACTTCCCAAAAGTGAAGAAGCAATAAACAATGTCATACTCACAAGCCAAAAAGTCATACCAGCACCAGAGCCAGGTACTGCTTCAGGCAAAGCACTCAAAGGTGGATAAATAACCCAGCCACCGCTTGCAGGGCCTGTTTCTAAGAACAAAGATGCGAACATTATCACACTTGCTGCAAAGAAAAACCAAAAAGAAAGCATATTTAGGAAGCCAGAAGCCATATCTCTTGCACCAATTTGCAAAGGAATGAGAAAGTTACTAAAAGTACCACTCAAACCTGCTGTAAGTACAAAAAACACCATAATAGTTCCGTGCATTGTTACCAAAGCTAGATAAGGCTCTTGTCCAAGTTTGCCTGTTTCATTAACCCAAGTACCAATAATAGGACGTAAAAACTCCAAACTCAAATCAGGAAAACCTAATTGTAAGCGGAAAATAACTGACATAGCACCTCCTAAGAAAGCCCACATAAGCCCCATAAAAAGGAATTGTTTTCCTATGGTTTTATGGTCTTCAGTAAAAATATATTTGCTGATGAAGCTTTGCTCGTGGTGATGGTCGTGTTCGTGGTCGTGATGATGGTCAATATGCACTTCTGCGGTATGACCATGGTTATCGTGATGTAATTCTGCCATGATACAATATTGATATATTTTTTTTATTTATTTTCGTTAATTGCAAGATTTTTTTTGCGAAGTGTTCCCATACCTTTACCTTTAAATTCAGGTTTATCTTTCAACAAAGGTGTTTGTTCAGCATACCATTTTTCGTATTCTTCTTGTTCTACTACTTCCACTATCATACGCATAGCAAAGTGTCCTTTTCCGCAAACTTCGGTACAAGCTAATTCATAATTAAAATTGTTGTTACCAAGTTCTTGACGCATTTGAACAGTAGTTTTGGTAGGGGTAAAAGAGAAGTGTGTTGGCATACCAGGCACAGCGTCCATTTTTACACGGAAATGAGGCAAAAATACACTATGAAGTACATCTCTTGCTCTGATTTTTAGGGTAACAGGTTTTCCAACAGGAATATACATTTTAGTACCTACAAAATCGTCTTCTGAATTTTTATCTTCAAAATCAATTCCAAATTCATTTCCTGCTGAATCATCAATTAGTCTAAAATTATATTTTCCTAATTGTTTATCAGCACCAGGATAACGCACCTGCCAACCGAATTGTTTGCCCATAATCTCAACGATTTCAGCTTCCCCTTTTTTAGGTTCATTCATCATTGTATCACTCCAAACTCTTGCACCAGCAAATACAAGCACCGCCATAATTACCGCAGGTACAATCGTCCAAAATACCTCTAAACGAGTATTATCGTGGAAGAAGCTCACTTTACGACCTTTTTGGTATTGGTATTTATAAGCAAACCAAAAAAGTACCGCATTGGTAATCACAAACATCAAGGTAATAACAGTCATTGTAGTCCAAAAAAGACTATCAGTCGCTTTACCATGCACAGAAGAAGCCTCAGGCAAAAAATGCTTTTTAGCTTCCAGAAAAGACCATACACCTGCGATTGTTCCCAAAATAGGCACAATCAACATCAAAGCCCCATTTACCTTATTGCTTGTTCCCACTTCTTCGTTTGAACTTCGCAAAATAGATACAAGTGACTGTATTCGGAATAACATTAGGAGGATTGCAATAATCATTACTGCAATAAGTCCCCATACGAAATAACTCATAGTTACAACCGTGTTAAGTTTTTAATTTAAAAGATAAATCTTTTGTATTTTATATTTGTTTTAATTTTTTGTAAAATTATATAGTTTTTTTTAGTTTTTTTTAATTTTTCTTAATCTTTTTTTCCTTGTTTAACTTTTTAATAGAAAAGCATTTTAAAAATTAAACAAATCTCAATAAAAATTATTTTGTTATCATTATTTCCTCATAATCGTCCCACATTGCTTTGATTGTGCCAAATCGTGCTTTTTCACCGTCTTTCAATAATTTATACTCATATTCACCTTCTTCTTTTTTGGAAGGGCTACAAATAAATGTAAAAACATTGTGATGTCTTTTGAAAGTAATAAATGTCTTATTATTTTCTGTTTTACTGCTGATGATGTGGTAAAGTTTTTGTTCTTCAATAGCTTTAAAAATTAGGGCTACATTCATTTTTTTTAGGTTTTTTAAATTGTAGAATACAATTTATTGTTTGTGGTTGGTATAAAAAAATACAAGCACAAAAATAAGAAATAAACTTTAAAAGTAAAATACATTTTTTTAATATCAAAAATACAAAAAAATGATATTACCAGGTTTCTCCAACACTTTGTAAAACACGATTAAGTAATTTTTCATTCAGATGAAATCCCACATTTACAAGGTCTAATATTAAAGGTTTGAGCAAAGAAATAATATTTTTTTGTTTGGCTAAAACCAATATACCCAACAATCCAATTATTTTAATTCCTAAGTTTTCTGCAATTTGTCTGCCTTTTCGCTCATCTATTATCAAATAGTCAGCAGACAAATTGTGAGCTAATGTAATAGCTTCTGCCTCACCTTCATCTAAATCTGTAATTACTTGTTCATAAATTGTTATATTTTGGATTGTTTGACAGATAATCCAATTTTCTACCTCTAAAATAAGTTTTTGTTTTGGAATTGTGCATAATTCATCATAAACTTTCTTAGGCACAATAATACTATGAAAGACATTTTTTAAAATATCTAATCTTTCTATGTGCATCAAATTAGTGATGCAAGTTGTATCACTTATCACAATCATTGTATTATTCCCAAATTTTTAAGGTCTTTTTCAAAATCTTCTTCTGAAATATGAAGATAAATATTGCGTTCTTTAAGTGCTTTTTGAAAAGACATTTGGTCAATATTTGCAATATGGCGGGCTTGTCCCATAGTGGCTAATTGTTGGGCATAAAGATAACAAGCAAAATTTAGTAACAAAGTATTTTCATTCAAATTGTTATCTGTTAATATTTTATCTGAAATAGTAATAACCATAATCATTAAATTTATAAATATATTGCTTTATAATAATAAATTACATTTTTTTAAACCTTTCGTTAATATTTAGAAAAATGCTCTTATAACTGCAAAAATATCATATTTTTATTATAACACAAACAAGACTTGCCAAATCTTAAAGATTTGGCAAGTCTTTTTTTACTTTTGGTTGCATTACCAAGCGGAAAATCTGCACCGTTGTTGTGTGTTTAGAAAAATGCAAGCACAATGCAATTATACATCTACTACCCAACCCAAAAAAGCACAAAAGATAGTATTATTACAAATCTAAAAGCATTTTTCGTCACCAACAACGCATTGCAGAGGACTTGCTCGCTGAAGTGAAAAATCTGCACCGATGTTGTGCAAGCACAATGCAATTATACATCTAATACCCAAAAAAGCACAAAAGATAGTATTATTACAAATCTAAAAGCATTTTTCGTCCCCCATTTAGTCTTCCAAAAAACAAAAAAACCACGATTTAGTTCAAATCTCTGATTTGGACTTATTATTCCGAAAGTCTCCGACTTTCTGCCTGAAGGGCAACTTGTCAGTTAAAGTTAGCGAAAGATTTGGTTTTTCACAATTAAGGAAACTTAGTGATGTGTGTCTTGTTTGTATGCGTACTGTTTGTATGATAGTTGCCCTTGCGGGCAGAAAGTCGGAGACTTTCAGAATGATAGGTACAAGACTAAAGTCTTGCACCAAATCACTTTTTTTTATTTATTTTAGAGAAGACTTGGACTAAATGAGGGAAAAAACACCTAATTACAATATCTTTTTATTAACTCGTAAGCCTCCATATATCCTAATTCTCCTGCTTTACGCCAATCTTCACAAGCACCCACAAGATTATTCATTTCAAACTTGAGGTTACCGCGATTTTTATAAACGTGTGCATATCCTGGTCTCAATGCTATTGCTTTATTATAGTCTTGCATAGCACCTTGTTTATCACCTAATTTGTTTTTTAAAACACCACGATTTCCATAAACCTGTGCATTTTGTGGATTGACTTCTATTGCTTTATTATAGTCATACATGGCACCTTGATTATCAGCCAATTCCTCTTTTAAAACACCACGATTTCCATAAGCATATAGATGTTTTGGATTAAGTTGTATTGCTTTAGTATAATCTTGCATAGCACCTTCATCTAATTTTTTTATACCTCCGCGATTATTATAAGCATCTGCATATTTTGGATTAATTTCTATAGCTTTGTTATAATCTTCCAAAGCACCTTGTTTATCATTCAAATCTCCCCTTAAAGCACCACGATTATGGTAAAAAATTTCATTTTTAACATCTAATTCTATTGCTTTATTATAATCCTGCATAGCACCCTCTATATCGCCTAATCCTTTTTTTATATTTCCACGATTATTGTAAGCATTTCCATTCTTTGCATCTAATTCTATTGCTTTATCATAATCTTGCATAGATTCTTCTTTATTCCCCAAATTATCTTTTAAAAGACCACGATTATTATAAGCCCAAGAATTTTTTGGGTCTAATTCTATTGCTTTATTGTAATCTTGCATAGCACCTTGATTGTTACCTAAATCATTTTTCAAACTACCACGATTAACATAGTAGTAAGAAATATCTTTAGAAACGTCTTTTTGGTTTAGTTCTATTGCTTTATTGAAATCTTGCATAGCACCTTGTTTATCTGCTAATTCTTTTTTTACAAGACCACGACGATAATAACCTTCAGCAAAACTTGAATTTAAAGTAATACATTTATTGTATTCTGTTAATGCTTCTTGATAATTTTTTAATGATTGTTGACAAACCGCATTATTAAAATAACCTCTCCAAAAATTAGGATATTTTTTTACTAAATTTTTAGAGGTTTCTAATGATTTCGCAAAGTTTTTTTCTTCAAATCGCTCAAACCATGCTTTGCAATATAAACCATATTCAGATTCAGGAGATAATTCTAATACTTTACGCCTGTTTTGTATGCGTAAATCTCCGTTTTCAGTATCCCAAGCCTCCAAAAATAATTGTTTTATTTGTTCAGGTGTATTTTGTTGTGCAAACAAATGCAAAGATAACAAGCAGAAAAAGACAAAAAAGATAGCTTTTTTCATAATTTTATAAAAAATGTGTTGATTTGGTACAAAAATAAACATTAAGTTTAAGTTTTACAAAAAAAATAGTTATGTATTTTTATGTTAAATTTTTGCATTTTAATTAAAAAATATGTATATTTGTGTGTTGTATTTTAAACTAAAAAATATTATTATTATGGACTTAGAAGATATAGGTTTTCCTAAAATTATCTATAAATATAGAGATTGGAACAACAAAAAACACAAAAGAATATTAACAGATAATGAAATTTATCTTGCATCTCCTACTGATTTTAATCAATCTCAAGAATGTAATTTACCTATTGATTGGGAAGCAAGGACAGAAAAAGAATACAAAGGTTTTTTTGAAATGTCTAAAAATTATCATAATGAATCAGAATCATTTGAAACCATCATGGAAAATTTAAAAAATCCAAAAATTAGGAAAGAAAGAGAAGAACTAAACAAAAATATTGGATATGACAATACAGGAGTATTTTCTACTTCTAAAATATACAATGGTAAAGAACTATGGGATAATTTTGGAGATAAACAAAAAGGTTTTTGTGTAGGTTTTGATTTAAATTTATTGAATGAGTATAATGACCAAGAACAAAACTTGGGAACTTTCTCCTTAGTTCAATATTATAATGAAGCAAATACTCCAAAAGTTCCTCCTTTTAGTTTAACAACAGAAGAAAGAACTTTAAAGGCAATAAAAGAATTAACTTTTTTACCTGATAGTTTTGAATATGAAGCAGAATTTAGAATTGTAAAAATATACCCAAAAAATAGAAATATCATTTTACCAAATAAAGTGTTTAAAGAAATTATTTTGGGTAATAAAATGTCAGAAGAACATAAAAATGAAATCATTGAACTTGCCAAAGGAAAATATCCCAACATACAAATCTTTGAAATGAAAAAAGGTAAAAATGAAAAAGGACGAAAACAAATTTATCCAATAACAATAGAAAACGATTGGGAATTTTAGTTTTTTACTTACAGTTTTAAAATCATTTTGGATAAACACTTTTTCCTAAAAAAAAATATTTATCCAAAATGTATTTTTCACTAAAATTTTAACTTTTATCTTAGTTAAACTGCGTAAAGTGCATACTTTCTTTGATGAAAGGGTGGTTTTTTGCAATTAAAGGAGCTTTTGCTAAGTTGCTTGCTATGGTATAAATAAACACACTCGCAAAAATAAGTACCGTTCCAATTTCCAAAAATCCAAATCCTCCGTGTTCGCCCACAGTTCCTGGCATTATCATCAAATAATAATCTAAATAATGTCCCATTAGGATTGCAAAAGCAACTACTTTCAAAATAATCAATGTACGTTTTCCTTCTTTTGCCATAAGCACT
>JAAFIN010000238.1 GCA_013297825.1 Cytophagales bacterium | reverse complement strand
TTTTGAACGTCTGACTATTTTTTTGAAAAATTACCAAAGTCGTATTTTATTTATTTCCTATTCCTTAAAATAAAAATTTGCCTAAAATTACTTTATTATCAATAAAATTCAAAATTTTAGGCTAATAATTAACTTTTTTAAGTGTTAACTAAGCATACTAATTTAGTTTGTATTATAAAAAATCAAATTTCTACTTTAATCCTGTTCAAAGAAATTAGTAGTACCGCCTACCCAAGTACGATTTTTGTTGAAATCAACACCAATCATTACGCCTTTGCTTAGGCGTGCAAGGTTTGTAACAAGTGTAGGGCGTTCTTTGCCTTTTTCCCAAAGATACATCATACGAATTTCAACTTTGATAGGTTCATTATCAGGGCAAACAAAAGCATCAATATATTTTACCTTTTTTTGGAGAATAAAATTATGGCGTTGGTCTTGCGGAATTTGTGTAATATCTTCTACTTTCACATCAAATTTTACACCTGCACCAGCAAAAGAGAAAAGCGGTTTTAGTACATAATTTTCCAAATCACGTGGAATTTCCCTAATTTCATTCAAAAAATACGTATTTGGCACATATTTACTGTTGATAAAAGGCAATGTGTATTTACTAATCCTAAAAAACCAATTTGGGTGTCCTGCCCATTCCACATCTACATCATTGAGCATATTAAATTGTAGATTTAAGTCTGTGCGTTTTTCCAATTCATCAAAAATTACACGATTATAAATGCGGTTAATTTTGGTTTTTGTGCCATTAAGCATATAAAAAAGTTCTCTGCCTTCCACCATTACCTCACTAATACAAACCGCTTTGATGCCTACTTTTTTCTCCGTAGAATAAAAATCTACATTTGTTTTTTGTTTGTGGGGTTCTATTTCCATCAAAATCACATTTTTTGGGTCGTGTCCATTTAACAAGACATTTTTCAAAAGTGCAACATAACTTTCAGAAGTAAGTCCATTAAAAAGATGTGAATAATTTTGTGGAATATCAAAATTTTTGCGAAAAGCATTGCTTACATCATCTTGGAAACCATACAAAGACGGAAAACCTTGCATTTCTATCAGTTGAGGCATAAGTTGTCCAGATTCGTCTTTACATACCGCAAAATCAATGGTAAGCATTACCGAATAATCGTCTTCGTGAGGCACTTGTTGGTGTGGAGGAACTGCGTGGCGTGTGAGTTCTTTGAAATCAGGGCGAGTAATTACATTTATAATTTCTTCGCCTGCTTCTATGAGCCTATTTTTAAGATTTTTTGGGACAAAAACAGGTGTTTCAGCTACACGAAAAGCGATTTTTTGGTTGTGTAGCGTGTCCATATAGGACATAAATTGTTGGTATTTTTCAGGTGTAAATGCCTTGTTGTACGCTTGGCGTATTTCTTCTTTCATAGCAAATTTTTATGATTATTTTTTCCAAATTACTACAAAAAAAATAAAATTTCAAAGAAAAATGTTAATAATTATGAATTAGGAATTAGAAATTAGGAATTATAGCCAAAAATTTCATAAATTTTCCATTTTTTAGCAATATTTAGGCTTATTTTTTAATTGCTTTTATTTTTTTACAAAAAAAATTATTTCAATTCAAAAAAATAGTTATTTTTGTTACCAATTTATAAGTAAAAAACGTTATGTTTGCTTTTTAAAAATTCCCAACAAATATATATATAATATGGCTGACCAAGCATTAGAGGTTTTTCATGATTATTTTAATGAAAATTTCTCTGAATTTCCCACAACTTATGTCAAAAAAGAGGATATAGAAGGTTCTGAATATGATTCTTTGCTCATTCAAATTCCACAAGAAAATGAAGAAGATGAGGCTAAATTTATCAATGTGATATTTTTTCCACAAGACAAAGATACTTTTCCAGCGTTGCAATTAGTACAGTTTTATTATCCTGTTTTGGGCAATATTCCTGATGTTACGCCTTATGATGTGAGTCAATTTATCAATCATATCAACGGAATGTTGCCTGTTGGTTTTTTTGTAAGATACGAAAATACGATTGTTCTTCGCCAAATATCTACTTTACCAGCCAATGCAGTGGAGGAAAATATGGAAATGTTGGGCAATGCTTTTCAATTTGTCATTGCTTTTGGACAAATGTATAGCGGTATTATTCAACAACTTTTTGAAGGAAATATTACATTTGAACAAGCTATCGGACTTTCCCAAGAAGCAGAAGAAGGAAATTAATTTTTTTATAAAAATATCCAACATTTGAGGTTTTTTTTTATAAAAAAATGTATTCCCAACATTTAAAAAAAAATCTCAAAAATTTATCTCCATAAATACGTTACGTTATGCCTTTACAAAACAGAAGCACACTTTATAATTTCTTTAAAAAAGGGCAAATGCCCGCAGAAAGTCATTTTAAAGACCTTATTGACTCTATGCTCAACAAAGTAGATGATGGTCTTACCAAAACTACTGATGAAGGGCTTACTTTGTCGCCTATTGGCTCAAAAAAACTAATGAGTTTTTTTAAAAGTATTGAAGAAAAAAATCCTGCGTGGAGTATAGAAATTGATAGCGGTAACGCACTTCTTAATTTCAAAAATTCGCTTGGTGCTTCTGCCCTTTCCCTCCAACACGATGGAAAAGTAGGTATTTTGAACGAAATCCCACAGCACGAACTTGATGTAAATGGTTTTGTGGGTATGAAAGGACGTACAGGTACATTCAAAACAGGTCAAATACTCGCAAATGGACAATGGCAACCCATTTTACAAAATCTAAATGGTTGTGTAATGTTTGAGGTTACAGGTGGCGTAGGCAAAAAACGCACAGGAAAATACGCTCTTGTTCACGCTTTTTGTATGTCAACTTTTGGAGGAAGCAACAACAAAATCCAAATTCATCAAGCATATTATGGCACACGTTGCAATAAAATAGAATTGCGTTGGACAGGTACAACCTACGATTTTAATCTTGAAATGCGTACTCGTTGTAGTTATGACGGTGAATATTTTGTAAATTATCAAATTGCATCACTTTGGGAAGATACTTTTATGAATGAAAGCACGAAGGGAAGCGAATAAAAAGCCCCCCAGCCCCCAAAGGGGGAGTTTTAACACCAAATACAAATTATTAAAATTTTAATGTGGTTTTATTTTCTTCTTTAAAATTACCTTTTTTTTGGATTTGCTCCCCCTTTGGGGGCGGGGGGGGCTTCTTCCGTCTCGCTTTTCGCAATGTATTTCGTCATTTTTGGCGAAATATGTTGGTTATTTTCTCGGTAAAAGTGGTTTTGGTGGTGCTTCTGTTGGTGCAATCTCAAAAAAAAGGCACACATTCGCACATTATCCAAAAAAATATCATTGCAAGCACAGGCATTGCCCAAATTTTTCCAAAAAATCAAGAAAAAACGTTGTTTTATAAAGATTTTTTGGAGAAAAATCGTGCATTTTTTCCAAAAAATACTGCTTTTGTGCCTCGTATTACACAATGGGCGTGGGGAAATGCAGGAAAAAGTCAAAAACCTATTCAAATTATAGGTATTTCGCAAGCAGATGAAAAAAATTTTGATGGAATTTTCTCAAAAATTGATTTTTTGGAAGGGAAAAATGCTTTTCTTGGAGAAAAATTCAAGGAAAAAAACGCAAAAATCAATGATACACTTTGGATAAATACACAAGAAAAAACTGATTTTTATATCATAAAAGGCTTTTTTGCATTTCCAAATCCTGTTTTAAATGAAAATGCAATCATTATTCCGCTTCATCACGCCCAAAAACTTTATAATTTAGAAAATCAATGCAGTTTTTTGAGTGTAACAACACAAGAAAAAGCAGAATTTTCAAATAATTTTATTCAAAATACAAAAAAAAACCTCCAAAATTCCGCAAAACTGCTCACTTGGCAGGAATCTATGCCTGACATTGCCCAAATGCTTTGGTTGGATAAAGTGGGTTTTTTGGTTTTAATGACGATTTTGTGCTTGGTATTGGCTTTGGGATTGGTGGGAAGTGTGATTATTTTGGCACAAGAACGCAAAAAAGAGTTTTTACAGCTTTATGAATTGGGTGTAAGTAAGGATTTTTTGGTAAAATGGATTTTGTCTGAATGGTTTTTGTTGTTGTTTTTTGGTATTTTTGGCGGAATTTTGATTTTGTTACCTGTTTTATATTATTTTTCAAATAATCCAATCATTTTGCAGGGCGATATTGCACAATCTTTGCGAGAAATTGGCTTTTCTGCTGAAATTCACTTTGCTTTTGATGTCCAAATATTCTTTTTTCCTTTATGTATTTTGGTGTTTTTAGGTGTTTTATTGGGAATGATTTTGAGGAAATTGGTAGTTTAAGGTGTCAGGAATCAGGAGTTAGGTGTCAGGAATTAGGTGTCAGGAATCAGGAGTTAGGTTTAAACTTTTTCCCCTTTGGCGACTTGCACAAAAAAATACGCTCCGAAATCCTAACCGAAAAAATCTTTTAATTTTTGTGTGGGTATTTGGGACGGTTGCTATTGTATTTGCGACAAGTTTTGTGAAAGGTTTGGTAAATCAACGCATCAAGGAACGCATAGATACAAGTTTGGGACACGCAAAACTTACACACAAACAATATGATACAGAAAAAAATGCAAGTTGTTTTTTAAATTTTGAGGTTCTAAATTTTTATAATAAAAATTACAAAGATAATTTTAATTATTTTTATGAGAAAAATGAGTTTATTTTACACAAAACCACACGCTTAAATGTTCGTGGTTTATGTAATAAAAAACCAAACAATAAAAAATCAAAAGTTAAGAAAAATACTAAAAATATTGAACAAAATATTGTTGATATTTATGGCGTAAATCCTGAAACTGAAACAAAAATATTTGATTTACACAAAAAAATAATTGCAGGAAATTATTTAAAACAAGATTTTTTAGAAAAAAATGAAATTGTCATTGGAGAAATTTTTTCAAAAAAAAATAATCTAAAAGTAAATGATACGCTTATCATTCAATATTTTTCAAAAGAAAAAAACTTTATAAAGCGACCATATATTATAGTTGGCATTTTTGCTACACAAAATGAAAATTTTGATAAAACACACATATTTACACATAAACATACGTGGCGGGAATTTGACAAAAATGATTTTCACCAACTTGTTTTTTTACTAAATGATTATCAAAAAGCGTATCATTGGACAAAAGCACAAACGCATTTAAAACAAAATTTTCAATTAAAATCTTGGCAACAAATTTCTCCAGATTTGGCTTATTTGTACGAAATGATGAAGATTTTTTTTGATACATTTTTAGTGCTTATTTTAGGAATTTCTGCGTTGGGTATTTTTCAGATGTTTGTGGTAATGATTCAAGAACGTGCAGAAGAAAATCAAAAAATGCAAGACTTGGGTTTAAAAAAATTGGATTTAATGTTTTTGTTTGGATTTGAAGGATTGATATTTTATTTGAGGGCATTGCCTTATAGCTTCGTTGGTTTGATTTTTATTTTTTTTGTAGGCAACTATGAAGGTATAAATTTGTCGTGGTTTGGTGATGCTATGCGAAATTGGGGCAATGCAGAAAAAGTATTTTTGGAAACAAATTTATTAGATTTATCTAAATTATTTATTTCACAAATTGTATTATCTTTTTTTACAGGATTTATAATTATTTTTTTTAGAAAATAATTTTTCATTAAAAATTTTTAAGAAATTGAGATTTTAAAAAGTTAATAAAAATTTACAAAGATATATTTGTTTGTTTATTAACTTTTATATTTTGATAAAAAATATAAACCTTAATTTTTATTTATTAAAAATTAAGGTTTATCAAAATAAAAATTAAATAAAATTAAAAAATAATTTAACTTTTGTTTTATATAAATTTATTTAAAAATTTTATTTTTTTTTAGTAATGAAAAAATTAGCATTCAAATTGCATATCCAAGTTACCATTTATTTGTGTTGTTCTGTGGATTTTTTGACGATTTTATTGAGTGTATGAAGTTTATTTTTGCCATACATTTCTTCAGCATCTGTATGGATTTTATCACTTGCTTGTCGTGTTTTCATCGCAGAAAAAAGCATAAGTGCAGCTTCGTTAGGTTTTCCTTGTGTATTTTTTATGAAAGTATCATAATTCACACCTGTTGCATTTATATAAGATTTTATATTTTTTGCTTTGTTAATATCAGGTTTTTGATGAAAATTTCCCATAAGGGAGAAAATGGTTTTGCCCATTTGTCCATAGTTTTCTCTTTTGTGTCTACTGGCTTTGCTGGTATCAATTCCTGCACCCAAATTTTTATTAGCCCAACTCCCAAATCTTCCCACAATACCGTCCAATCCTCCTGTTTTTCCTTGTTCAAACCTATCCGTTTTATTTCTCAAAAACTGTCCTGCGCCTCTCCTAACGGTATTTGCGGTTTTTAGAGCTGAAGCTCCTATCTTTAATCCTGTTCCGAGTTTTGATACTACTTCACTACCAGGTGCAGCAGTACCACCACTTGCAAGTGTGGCTATATTGCCTGATATGGTAAGTACATCTCCTATTATTTTTGTGCTTTCAACAAAAACAATAAATGCCCCTCTGTGTATTCTTTTTCTGTTGATTTTTATGAGTTCTTCTGTAAGATTATTTTCATCAATATCATCATCTAGGGCGTTGGGCAATGTTGATTTTTGATTTTTTTTTTGTTCTTGCTTACGTTCTAATCGTTGGCTATTACCAACCATATCAAACAAATTGAGGCAAGATTTTCCCATGTGTATTCCTTCTGTTATAGCATCAAATGCCCCAAAGAAGATACTTTGAGCACTGGCTATTGTACCAAGTATAGGGTCAACACTAACAGGTATTTTTATGTCTTTAAAAAGTTTTAGTACGCTGTTAATTTTGCCTGCCAAACCGCTTGCTTTTTCTATAATTTCTCGTGTAGTGCCAGCAAGTGATTTAGTTTTTTCTATTGCATATTTTTTGATGTTTTTAGGCGAAAATTTTTCAAGAAATTCTTTTGAATCTTTCAAGCCTCTCAATATATAAAAAGCATCTTTCACATCTCTTGCTGCGGTTGAGATTGGAATGGCTATTTTTTGAAATATTTTATCTACACCCTCTGTTATGTTAGTTTTTGTGTCTTTTTTCCTATCATAACCCAACTTGTCAGCTATGGGATTTTTTACCATATCCTCAAAACCTTCTTCATCATTTGCTTGGTCTCTTTCCACTACCATATCCATTGCTTTGTGCAATTCTTGTGGTGAGTTACCTTCCAAATATGCCATAAGTTGGGCGGTAAGAGCTTCTTCATTTTCTTGTTTTGTTTTTGCTTCTTGTTGTTCTTTTTCTTGTTTTGCTTTATGGAGTGCTTTATCTTTGAGATAATTTTCTCTCCATTTTTTTTCTGTTTCTGCGTTGGATTTTGCTTCTGCTTCTGCTTTTTCTTCTGGGGTTTTGACAAAAGGATTTTTTCTTTCTTTTATTTTTGAGAGAAAACTACCTTGCACAGTAGGCACAGACTTTTTAACATCCTCTTTTTTTTGAGGCTGTGGGGAAATGATTTTTTCCATAAAAAAAAATTAAAATAAACTTTTAAAAAAAATGTAATTAAAAATGTAACTGAATTTATTATTTTAAGATATAATTCAGGAATTGGCTTACAAGTTATGTATATTTTTTTTAATCACAAAATTTGTTTTATCTTTTTTTAAAATAAGATTTTATTAAAATTT
>JAAFIN010000237.1 GCA_013297825.1 Cytophagales bacterium | reverse complement strand
ATTCTATAAAGCAGGATATTTTTGACTTGAACCAAAATAAAGTGTTATGGAGTAGCGAAAATAGTTGTATTCAAATGCCTTTACCTGATATGTTTTTTGAAACTCCTACTAAAAATGATTTGATTTTCTTGAATAAAGATACAGGTGTTCCCCTTTGGCATTTCTCCCTCTCTACGCTCTCTAATTTATACCCTTCTTTGCAGGCAAACTGGGAGGTTTGGCATTTTGTGGGTGTTGCGGAGGGAATATTATGGATAGATTTATCAAGTGATGTTTTGCCTAATGGGTATGTGATGGGAGGTTCATTAGGTTTAGAGGCTGACACAGGCAAGATAAAGCATTTTTTATATGAACCAATACAAATGAATAAATCTACTGAGGGTAATTTTTGGTTATTGCCTCAATATGGACATACAATATATGATGCAGAAAAAAAGTGTTTAGTTGGGCTTTTTCATCAAAATTATTATTTGATAAGTTTAGGAAAACTAGAGCCTGAATTAAAAATGTGGAATTTGGAATCTGAATTTAATAATTATGATGTTAATTTAGCCAATGCCAATAATCTAACAATGGACAAAGACTATATATATTTTATAGGAACTAATTATTCAGGATATACTCGTTCTAAAATATGTGTTTTAAATCGTCAAACATTGGCGTTAGATTGGATATATGATTTCGGAGCAGATTTTCCTGCTATGTTAGGACGAATAGAAATAAATGAAACCCATTTATTTGTGTTGGACAATAAAGGTACTTTGTATATTTTTGAGAAAGAAAGTGTATAGTTTCAGTTCCCAGTTCTTCTAAGTGTTCCTAAAAGTCTATAAAAAAAGTAAGTTCATTGAAGTCTTTAGACTTCAATGGTTTAGGCATTGCGGTTTGCAACCGCACACGCCCAAAGGGCGAACTTGCAGAAGAATGGTATTACCATCAAACAATCTTAAAATATGTCTAATTTACATCATAAATCTTTAAGATATTTTCAGATTTATTTTAACTTTTATTTTATTTTTTAAATTTATTTTTTCAAGAAATTTTTTGCATTAAAAAAAAGTTTTTCAAAAAAAATATCTTAAAGAAAATCTTAAATTATCTTAAAAAAAATGGTTTCTGTAAAAGTTTCGTTGCAAAAATATTGGTTTTTTTACCTTTGTTGGTATTCCCAAACAAAAAAAACCTGTACCGTTGTTGTGTGTTTAGAAAAATGCAAGCACACTGCAATTATACATCTGCTACCCAAAAAGCACAAAAGATAATATTATTACAAATGTAAAAGCATTTTTCGTCACCAACAACACATTGCAGAGGCTTGTTCGCTGATGAGTTGTTGGTGGAAAAATGCACGTGAGCATTTGGAATTATAAAAGCATTGGGTTTTTATAAGGGTTTTTGTGCTATTTTTGCAGTTGTAAAAGCATTTTTCTAACACCAACAACGGAGAAAAAACCAAATCTTTTGCTAACTTTAACTAACAAGTTGCCCTTGCGGGCAGAAAGTCGGAGACTTTCGGAATAATAAGTCCAAATCAGAGATTTGAACTAAGTCGTGGTTTTTTATTTTTTTGGAAGACTTGGACTAAATGGGGGTTTTTATAAGGGTTTTTGTGCTATTTTTGCAGTTGTAAAAGCATTTTTCTAACACCAACAACGGAGAAAAATAACTGAATTTAAAATAAGATGAAAAGACATTATACTTATATCAATGATTGTAGCAATGAGATTATTGAAAATTTGATTTCTAATCTCGATTATGATTTGGAAAGAATACCTGAAGTGATGGAAAACTCAGTTAAATTTCTCGCCCAAAAAGATATTAACATATTAAAATCTTTCCGATTAGGAAGTTGGTTTTGTGGTTTAATGAGTAATGCTATGATTGCTATCTGTTTGCAAAAGGAAGCGTATGCCTATACATTCCTTTTTTATGCCAAGCAATTGCTTCACTTGGATTATCAAGCAAGGGAATTAACATCATCTCCTGTTGAAAGTGATGGTAATATAGCCTATTCTGTCTATGCAACACTTATATTAAGAGATAAACAGACTCAAACCCTCTATAGCCAAGTAAAGTTGGTTTTGCACGAAAACACCTACTACAGTTTTCGCCTTGCCTACGTGTATGTTGATATGTTGCGGGTATTATGTTCAGGTAATGATGCAAAAATATTGGAGGCTATAGATTTTTTCTTGCTTTTTCAAGCACGAGAGCGAGAAAAAGAAACACCTGTCAAACAAAACAAAGCAAATAATATCTATAAAAACTTTGATGAGTACTATGAAGATGACTTGACAACACCCTATTCTACAGGCACACCCTCTTATTATGGGGAAGGTGATGAGACAGAGATGCTTAAAGTACCTTTTGTCTTAGTACTAAAAAGTATTTTTGAGCAAGATGAGCAAGGTTTTAATCAAAACTTACTTATTGCACTTGAAAAGCATTATGATTTTTACGAAAATTATCAGAGGGTATCAGGCGAAAGTTTGCGAGACCTTCCCGAAGGTTGGATTTCTCTACCTCTTACTGTTGCCTGTGCCATTGCTCACGACAAAGGAATGAAAAGAGAGGTGGAATCTGATTATATTACTGAATGGATTGTAAAAGGGGAGTTTGAGGGGCTGGAGTTGGTGGTGGAGTAATGCCCCCAGTTCTTCTAAGTCTTGCTAAAAGCCTATAAAAAAAGTAAGTTCGTTGAAGTCTTTAGACTTCAACGGTTTAGGCATTGCGGTTTGCAACCGCACACGCCCAAAGGGCGAACTTGCAGAAGAATAGTCAGACAATCAAACAATCTTAGAATATGTCTAATTTACATCATAAATCTTTAAGATATTTTCAGATTTATTTTAACTTTTATTTTATTTTTTAAATTTATTTTTTCAAAAAATTTTTTGCATTAAAAAAAAAGTTTTTCAAAAAAAATATCTTAAAGAAAATCTTAAAATAAGTGTAATAAAAAAATATCTTAAAATGCTGAAAGACTTACAAAGTTTTGAAAACTTTGCAAGTCTTATTTTTTTGTGGATTATGAACTAAATATTTAGTAGATTATAGTTTTTTTGTTGTTTTCATTTTATTTTTGCAGACTAAGGAATAAATAAAATGGTTATTTGACAATTTTTATGAACAGAAAAAAAACGAACTTGTCATTCTGAAAAAATCTGACTGTTTTATGCGAAAAAATAGCCAAATTACTACGGAATAACAATATTTTGGTTGTTATTCTTAGATTTTATTTTTTTAAAATCTATGTTTTTTTGTGCATAAAAATTTTTTGTTAAAAATTATTGAAATTTTGTATCTTTGCAAAAATTTTGTTTTTCTTAATTCTTTTTTACAAAAATTGGCAAAAAAAACAACTAATAAATATATTTCAAGTGCTTGGTGGTACAAAAATCTCACACTTGTTATCAGAGATAGTTACACGCTTGAAGAAAGGCGACAAATTTCCTACACACCACTTACAGTGTTGTTGATAGGTTTAGGGCTTTCTTTGCCTATATTTATGATTGGTTTTTGGATAGCAAGTTTTGTATATAGCCCAAAAAGCACGATTGGAAAAGATGAAACAACAAGAAAATTGGTAGAAATGAATTTGACGATTGATTCTCTTGCACAAGATTTAAAAAAGAAAAATGATTTCATTGAAAATCTCCAAAAACTTGTTCAAGGTGATGTAGCCCACATGAAAGACGCAGGAGGACAAGAAAAACAACCACAAAATACAACCATTGACCCAAAAGATACCTCCAAACACGACCATAACCACGCACATATTCACCCCAAAAAAGTTAATAAAGATTCTGTAAATATTGATAAACTTTCAGCATCTGACAAAAAACTTAGGCAAGAAATAGAAAGCGGTGATAGAGGTTTTGTAGGAATAGGTGGTGGTAGTAACATTGATTTGCAAAATGTATTTCTTTTTAATCCCCTCAAAGGACTTATCACAGAAAAATACAACTCAAAAGAAAAACATTTTGGAATTGACATCGTAGCAGAAAAAGATGCCCCCATAAAATCTGTAAATGAAGGTACAGTTATAATGGCTTCTTGGACTGATGACACAGGTTATGTAATGATGATACAACACGCTTCAAAATTGATTTCGGTGTATAAACATTGTTCCGTACTCCTTAAAAAAGCAGGTGATTTTGTGCAAACAGGCGAAATAATTGCCATTATTGGTAATACAGGGGCTTTGACTTCTGGCCCTCATTTGCATTTTGAACTTTGGTACGAAGGCTCGTCCCTCAATCCAGAGAAAATGATAAGTTTTTAATCCTTTTAACCTTAATACAACTATGGCAAATTTTTTCGGTGGTGGAAACAAAGAAAAAGAAACGCTACCCAATAATGCAAATGATTTTAGCAATGCAAATACCCACGTAGCCAAAGGTGCTACTTTTAGAGGTGATATAGAAATACAAGGCACACTTAGAATAGAAGGACGTGTTATAGGAAATGTGAAAGGCAAAGGCAAAATAAGTCTTGGTGATTCTGCTCACGTAGAAGGCAATATTTATGCACAAAGTGCTGACATTGCTGGCGAAGTAAAAGGCATTTTGGAAGTGATTGATACGCTTACACTCAAAGCAACTGCACAAGTACAAGGTGATTTGATTTGTGGTAAATTGGTGGTGGAATCTGGTGCAAAATTTAATGGTAAATGCCAAATGGGTGCTTTGTTACCAAATGTTAATAGCAATAATTTTACAAATAAAGAAAATAAACTTGCTGATATTAAAATCTAAAATCAAGGGGGGAAATGTCAGAAAAATTATAATAAAACAACCAAACTGCTATAAAAGGCTATTTGGCTGTTTCATTTATAATTCATCATTTATAATTTAACATTTGAAAAACTGCCATTTGTGAAGGCGAACCAATATTTTCTACTTCCTCACCTATTGCAGAAAAATCAACTTGATAATCATATTTTTTGGCAATATTTGTTGCCCAATGCTGAAATTCTTGGCGTGTCCATTCAAATCTGTGGTCATCATGTCGCATAGTATCAGCGTCTAATTGTTTCCACATTACATTATATTCTTGGTTTGGGGTCGTAACAATCACATTTTTTGGTTTGGCACATTCAAAAACCACTTTTTCAAAAGCAAATAATCTATTTGGCTCCAAATGTTCTATTACTTCGACCAAAGTTGCTACATCAAAACCCTCCAAACGTGCATCTTGGTACATAAGTGAGCCTTGTATCAGTGTAATACGTTGTTGGTCAAGAGGCAATTCGTCCAAATGCAGATTTTTTTTTGCTTTTAGCAATTCATCATATACCACGTCCATTCCTGTAATTTGGGTAATTTGTTTTTCTTTTAATAGAATTTTTATCAATTTTCCTTCTCCACAACCCAAATCCAATACTTTTTTTGCTCCTAATTTTAACACTTCATCAGCAACTTTGTTTAATCTTTTTTGGTGTAAAGTTTCTTTTTTGATGCGAATTTCTGAATTGGTTTCTGTGATTGGCGAAGCAATAATTTCTTCATTTCCATTAAGTTTTTGAAGGGCTTGTTTTGTCAAATCGTGCAGATTTATCAAATATCTGCTGATAATTTCTTCTTTGTGAGGGTGATTTTTAAGCCATTTTTCGCCTTTTTCCAATAATTTTTCTATTTCGTGATGGCTCACAAAATAATGTTTGTCATTGTCCAAAGCTGGCATAAGCACGTACAAATGCGATAAAAGCTCTTGTAATGTAATATTGTGTTGAAGATTTAACGTATAATATTTGCTATTTCCCCATTCCTCAAAATTTTCATCTAAAATATACCTTTTGATTTCCACTTGATAACCAAGAGGCTCAAAAAGTTTTCTGATAAGATTTTCACCTCCTTTTGGGGCAGAAATTACCACAATACACACCTCAAAAGGCATTTTGGTTGTTACCAATTCAGGTTTATTTTTACAATTTCCATTCAAAGCTGAAGAAAATGCCTTTGCAACTGCAACACTCATCAAAGACGAGGCAATATATGGGCGGTCATTGACATATTGTCCAAGCGAAAAATCTTTATTTGGGTTTTTGTGGTTTCGTGCAACTTCGGTGCTATCAATATCCAATAATAAATTAGCGGTAGTTTTTTGGTCGGTTTTTTCGGTGTAAAAAATATGAGCTTCCCCCATTGAAAGTTCCACAGTTTGGAGTTTGTCAGGGTGTTTGTGCAATAAAAAACCCAAATCTGTTGCAGGATAATGTGTTGTGGTGATAGAAAGTATCATTTTTTGTATAATTTTTTAATGAGATTTATATTTGTAAAAATGCCAATAAAATTGTTTTTTGAGCTGATTTGGTTTATTTTTGCCTGTATTTTTGTTCAAAATATTCATATTTTACAAATTTCCATTATTTTTAAATCAAATGAAAAAAACACAAACATCTTTCACATCTTTTCTGATATTTTTATGTATTATTTCTTTTTTTGGAAATAATGTTTTTGCACAGAAAACTTCTGAAAATCCAACAGAAAAAGAAATTTTTAAAACAACATCAAAAATCATAAAAAATAGCATCAAAGAAAAAAAATTTGAAGAAGCTATCAATGAATGTGATATTCTCCTGAAAAAAACGCCAAGTATGCAAAAAGAGGTTTTTAGTTTGAAATATCAAATTGCAAAAAAAGCCAAAAAAGAAAAAGTGAATATTTATCAAGAAGAAAAACAATATTTTATTGCAGTTTTCAACAAGAAAAAATATTTTTTTGTGGATAATCAAGGCAATGAAATTACAAAACTTGGAAAATGGCATAAAGCAGAAACGTTTAATTTAACAGAAAGCATTTTTGCAGATGTTCATAATGAAAAAAATGAAAAACACCTTTTGGACACAGCAGGAAATAGTTATCTTTTGGCAGAAAGTATTTCAGAATTAAAAGCAAAAGATAAAAAATGTACCGCTTTAAAATTAAAAAAAGCAATCACTGTATATGACCCAAGTTCCAAGTATCAAACACTAGGAGAAGCACCTCTAGAAACGCTTTCAAATGAAGTTTTTAAAAATGAAAATGTAAATATTTTTGAGCAAACACAACTCAAAGTTTTGATTGTAAATGACCACAAAATTTCAGAAATTCCTAATGAAATAGGTAATCTTGTAAATCTTGTGCATTTGGATTTTTCAACAAATCAATTAAGTAATTTGCCTTCTTCTTTTGAAAATTTAAGTAAGTTAAATTACATTGATTTAGGCAAAAATAATTTCTCTAAAAGACCAGAAGTATTAGAAAAATTTGCTAAAATACCATTTCTTAACATAGAAGTTTCAGCAAATGATGATGAAATTTATATGTCTGTTGATGGTGAAAAAGCAGATTTTCCTGGCGGTTACAAAGAATTTCAAAAATTCATCAGAGATAATTATGAATATCCTCGTTCAGCACGTAGAAGTGGTGCAGAAGGAACTATATCAATACAGTTTATCGTGGAAAAAGATGGGAGTGTGTCAGATGTAAAAGTTTTGAGAGGTGTTTCACCTGATTGTGATGCAGAAGCTGTGCGTGTCATCAAAAAAGTACTTGCTTGGAAACCTGCAAGAATAAGAGGCAGAGCTGTAAGAAATCGCATTACACTTCCCATAAAGCTCAAACTTGGGTAGTAATTTTTAATTTTTTGAAATTTTCTAAAAAATCATCTAAAATTCAAATGAAAAAAACACTAACATTCTTTCTATTTTTATGTATTATTTCTTTTTTTGGAAATAATACTTTTGCACAAAAAAAGCCAAAACAACCAAAACCTTCAAAATATGATAGTTTGGTAACATTAACCACGATTTTTGGGGAAATGAAAATCATTCTTTATGAAAATA
>JAAFIN010000235.1 GCA_013297825.1 Cytophagales bacterium | reverse complement strand
AATTATTCATTAGTTATTTTAATAAAATAATATTTAAGTAATCCTAATATATAAATTATAAAAATATAATTTATATATTTGAACTAACTAAATATCTTCCTTACACCCTTAGTTTGAAACCCTCCAAAAGTTGAAATACTTGAACTTTGAACCTTAAACCTTAAACCCTTTAATGCAAAATATCCAAATGGTGGATTTATTCACCCAATACCAAAAAATAAAATCTGAAATTGATAATGCAATGCAGAAAGTCATTGAAAAATCTGCTTTTATCAATGGTTACGCAGTCAAAGAATTTGGCGAAAATCTCGCTAAATATGTTGGCACAAAACACGTAATTCCTTGTGCAAATGGTACTGATGCTTTGCAAATTGCGTTTTCTGCGTTGGATTTACCAAAAGATGCAGAATTTATTGTGCCAAGTTTTAATTATGTGGCTGCGGTGGAAGTTGGGGCGTTTTTGGGTTATAAGCCTGTATTTGTGGAAAGTTTGGAAGATTTTTATAATATTGATACGACAAAAATAGAACAGGCAATTACCCCAAAAACAAAAGTAATTGTTGCGGTTCATCTTTTTGGGCAATGTGCGGATATGGACGCAATTATGGAAATTGCTAAAAAACATAATTTATATGTCATAGAAGATACTGCACAGGCAATTGGTGCAAAATATATCACAAAAAATGGCGAAATTCATTCCGCAGGCACGATGGCACATATTGGCACGACTTCATTTTTTCCTTCTAAAAATTTGGGTTGTATGGGTGATGGTGGGGCTATTTTTACGAATGATGACGAATTAGCCAAAAAAATGCGTTGTATTGCCAATCACGGACAAGAGATAAAATATACCTATAAAATGGTGGGCATCAATTCACGTTTAGATACATTGCAGGCGAGTATTTTAGATGTAAAATTGAAATATTTGGATAATTATATTGAAGCACGCCAAAAATGTGCAGATTTTTATGATAATTTTTTTAGAAATAATGCAAAAATCCAAATTCCTGTACGCAATCCACAAAGCACTCATGTATTTCATCAATATACTTTGACTTTAAATGAAAATATTGATAGAAATGATTTACAAAAAAAATTGCAAGAAAAAGGTATTCCAACAATGATTTATTATCCTTCGCCTTTGCATTTACAGGAGGCTTACCAATATTTGGGTTGGAAAAAAAGCACTTTGCCCATTGCTGAAAAACTATCTGAAAATGTGTTATCTTTGCCTATTCATACAGAAATGAGTGAGGAGATGCTTGGTTATATTTGTGAGAATTTGAGAGAAATTTTGGCAAATGCTTAAAAAACATAAAATACAATGAAAAAAATAAAATTTGCGGTCATCGGTGCTGGACACATTGGCAAAAGACACGCTGCTATGATTCAACAAAATCCTGATTGCGAACTTGTCGCAATGGTGGATATTAATACAAATCTTAAAAACGAAGTAGAAAATACTTTTAAAGTGCCTTTTTTTGCATCAATGGGCGAATTTTTAAAAGAAAATTTGGAAACTGATGTTATCAACATTGCAACACCTAATTATCTGCACGCTTCGCAGTCCATTCTTGCCTTAGAAAAAGGTTGTCATATTGTAGTCGAAAAACCAATGGCTCTCCATAAAGCAGATGCTGAAGAAGTGCTTTTTAAAGCATTACAAGTACATAAATTGGTGTTTTGTGTGATGCAAAATCGCTATTCTCCGCCTTCTGAATGGCTTAAAAACGTAGTCAGTAGCGGAAAATTAGGCAAAATATTTATGGTGCAAATAAATTGTTATTGGAACAGAGATGACCGTTATTACAAAAAAGGCGGTTGGAAAGGTTTGCAAGAACAAGATGGAGGCACATTATTTACACAATTCAGTCATTTTATTGATATAATGTTTTGGCTTTTTGGGGATATTCATAATATTCAAGCAAAATTTAATGATTTTACACACGCACATTCTACCGAATTTGAAGATTCTGGTTTTGTGAGTTTTGATTTCAAAAAAGGCGGAATGGGAAGTATCAATTTTTCTACCGCAGTTTGGGACAAAAACCTTGAAAGCAGCATTACAATTATTGGTGAAAATGGCTCTATAAAAGTTGGCGGTCAATATATGGACAAAGTAGAATATTGCCACATCAAAGACTACGAAATGCCTGAACTTGCCCCTTCTAATCCGCCAAATGATTATGGAGCATACAAGGGCAGTGCAGCAAATCATCATTACATTATTGAAAATGTAGTTGATACCTTACAAGGCAAAAATATTGCAACAACTAACGCATTAGAAGGTTTGAAAGTGGTAGAAATGATTGAAAATATTTATAATTTGAAAAAAACAACCAAAGGTTAAAAAATAAAAAAATGGAACAAAAATCTTACTTTGCTCACGAAAGCAGTTATGTAGATGAAGGTTGTGAAATAGGTGAAAATACCAAAATATGGCATTTTTCGCATATTATGGCTAATTGTAAAATTGGAAAGGCTTGCAATATTGGGCAAAATGTAGTCATTTCGCCTGATGTTATTTTGGGAAATAATGTAAAAATCCAAAATAATGTATCTATTTATACAGGCGTAATCTGTGAAGATGATGTTTTTTTGGGACCTTCAATGGTTTTTACAAATGTTATCAATCCAAGAAGTAATGTGAATCGTAGAGGACAATATACCAAAACCACCATAAAACGTGGTGCAAGCATTGGAGCAAATGCAACTATCGTATGCGGACACGATATAGGCGAATTTGCATTTATTGGGGCTGGTGCAGTTGTTACCAAAAACGTCCCTGCGTATGCACTTGTGATAGGAAATCCTGCACGCCAAACTGGTTGGATGTCAGAATTTGGGCATAAATTAAATTTTGATAAAGATGGTTTTGCAACTTGCCCTGAAAGTAACGAAAAATACAAATTGGAAAATGGAATTGTGAGTAAATTGTAGTTTTTTTTTACTTTCCAAAAGTTTTAAGCCTTTGGAAAGTTAAAAAATATTATTTCTTTTTCCAAAAATCAAAATACAAATGTTCTATATTTTCAGGTAAATTTTTTCTGCGTTCTTTTTCGTGAAAATATATTTTTTTACCCAAATTTTCTAAAAATGGAAACGCAAAACGCTCATAACCTTCTCCTTCTGGTATATTGGCACTTGTGAGTGTAAAAACTGCGGATAAAAAAAACGAAAAATTGTTCTCATAATCCACAATATAAGCACAATCTACCACCGTACCAGCCCACCAACCAACCACATTAAAAATACGTACATTGGGCAATATTTCGCCTTTTCGTCCATAAAAAAGATATTTTTTGTAGGTTTTCCAATACACATTTGGGTCATAACGCCACTGTTTGCCCTCTTGTGGATAAGCTCCCATACTTCGCTTCAAAAAAACATCATTTTGTAGGTTAAAATCAAATTGTGCTTGTTCATCTACATAAAAAGGAACTGCATTTTTTATGTTTTTTTCGGTGCTTTTTGGATTTTTTAGAAATAAATTTAATAACAAATGATGTGCTTTTTCCAAAGGTAAATAATTTTCATAATTTGGGTTAAAATAATTAGAAGGTGTTATTAGAGTTGGATTTTGCCAAATTTCATTTGGGTAATATTTATTTTGAGAAAATTGCATTTCTTGTTCATATAATATTTTTCCTGTGCTATCACAAAAATAAATTGGATTGGTATATCTATTTTGCAGAGTATCACAATTTATTTCTTGTCCTTCTGCATTTTTGTATGAAAATCTGCGAATAATTCGCATTTTTTTGTAACCTTTTTCACGCAAAGATTGATGAATGTAATCTTGTCCCAAAAACTCAAAAGTACGAATATACGCCTCATTATCACTTGTAAGCATCATTTTTTCAATATAACGTGCAAGCGTGGGCGGAAGTGTATCATTTGGATTTTGGGCGTTGGATTCTTGTTGCCAATCTAAGGCTTTTTTTGTGCCTAATCTTGTAAAAATATTGATTTTTTTGTCTGAAAGTGTTTGGATTTTTTCTAAACCTAATAATGAAATGGGTAATTTTACAAGGCTTGCAGGATTAAAATATTTTTGTGGATTTTGGGCAAAATAATGCGTTTTTACACCCAAAAATGGATTAAAAATGTGTTCAGTTGTGGGCGTAATATCTATGTCTTCGTTGTTTTTTTGGGATAAATTTGCAGGAAAAGGTGGCGTAAGTTGTGTAAATAAAATCTCTACCCCAAAATCTTTTTTTGCTTGTTCATTGAATAAAAAACCAAATTCTTGAGAATTTTTTTGTAAAATTTCTGTTATTGGATTTGCTTCTTGTGCATAAATTTTATCTGAAAAATTATTAAAAAAAATAAAAATTAAAGTAAAAAAATGCGATAAAAAAATATTGATTTTAAACATTTTTTGTAGAATATTTAGGTGTAAGCAGTGAGGAAAAAATGTAAATATGAAAAATGCAAAATAATCACTTAGGAATGTGTAAATTTTAATGTGAATATGTTTGATGATTCACAGGCATAAATGCCTGTGCTATACATAAAAATAAAAAAAAGAAATCCGTGAAAATCTGTGTTAATCCGTAAAATCCGTGTTCCAAACTATCCATTTTATTTTTCACTCATTCCTTACTCCATCACTTGCCAAATTATATCTTGCATTCTTACATCTTGCCAATGTGCAGGCGTATGAAGTTGGCGAGCATTTGCAAGGCGTTGGAGGGCTTGCTCAAATTCCCTTTGGGCGTTATCCAAGCCATTTTTTAATACTTTTTTAAACAAAACTTTCAATCCTTCTGCGTTTGCAAGTACATCAACCAAATCAATCATATAAGTTTGTGCAGGTGTAACAATCTTCACATCTAAACCCAATGATGGAAAAATATAATTTTGGAGTAAAAAATCTAATTGTAATGTAATCATTGGCAAATAATACCCAGCACGCCCAAAAATCGCAGTAATAATATGATAATTTCGTATTTTTTCTAACGCTGTTTCTTGTGAATTTGGGGAATTGTCATCACGAATAATGACATTATTTTTGTCATCAACCAAAATTCCAAATTGTCCAAAACATTCTTGGAACAAAGGAAGTGATTTTTTGAAGGTATAACGCACAAAATGAATGATTTCTTCATTTTTGAAAGGCAAAATTCCATATTTTAAATCTTTTTCATTGGCACAAAAAGCATCAAAATAACCCAATTCTTCTACAATATTTTGCATAATTTCCGCCAAAGGCAATGTAAGCCCCAAACGTTGCCATACATTCATTGGAATTTCAGGTTTTGATTGTCCTTCTGTGGTATAATTTTGTGGAAAAATGCTATTTTCGCTTGCAATATAATTCGTTAATTGCCATTTGAAACGTTTTCCTGTATGTGGGTGCGGAAACGAAATAACAAGCTGGTCATTTTCTTGCAAAATTTTGTGTGTAAGGTCATTCGGTTTTATCACGCCCCACGTATAATTTAATTTTTCTTTTGGGTATTTTTTAATAAAAAATGAATGCCAAAAAGGAATATCAACCGCTTCCTGAAATTCCTGCAATGCTTCTAATGTTTTTGGTAAAAAATTAGCAGTAAGAGGCACACGTCCCTCACGTTGGTAAATATTTGTAGGACTTTCTTCGTGATTGTACGCCAAAAAACCTTTATCTACCAATTTTTTTTGGATTTTTTCCACGTCATCAGGTTTGCTTACGTGGTACATTCCCACCGAATTTTGCAAAGTTTCAGAGGTATATAAAGGGCTTTCTATCCTAAAAATCAGCCTTGCAGTTTGGTAATTGATGTTTTCATTAAGCCCCCCAGCCCCCAAAGGGGGAGCAAAAAGACCAATTTCATCTTCAAGAATTTCTTCATCTTCCAAAGGAGGAATTTCAAGTCCCTCAGTCACCAAAGGGGGAGTTTCTTCATCAATATTTTCTTCTAAATTTTCAGAAATTTCAAGCCCCCCAGCCCCCAAAGGGGGAGCTTCTTCATCAATATTTTCTTCTAAATTTTCAGGAATTTCATCATTAACTTCTTCTGAATTTTCAGGAATTTCATTTTTTAATTCAATATTTTCTTCTTCAATTCCCCCTTCGGGGGTTAGGGGGCTTGTTCCCCTTTTGGGAGTTAGGAGGCTTTGATTTTCTTCTACTTTCCTAACAACAAGCACCTGCCCAACCTCTAAAAGTCCAGTTTGGAGGTTGTTCCATTGTTTTAGATTTTCGGTATTTACTTTATATTTTTGGGCAATTCCGCTCAAAGTATCACCTCTTACAACAGTGTGTTGGTGGGTAAAAAACGTATTTTCAGGGTGAATTTTCTCAAAATCTTGTGCCAAAATTTTTATATCAGCACCTACTCTCAAATCCTTTCCAAGCAAAGGATTAAGTTTTTTGAGTGTTGTAATAGTGGTTTGGTACATTTTGGCGATACTGTGCCAAGATTCATTTATTAAAATACGGTGCGGATAAGTTTTTGGCTCATTTTCAATAATTTTTTTTTCAATAATCTTTTTGCTTATATTTTCATATTCAGGAAAATCCATTGGAATAGAATTTTCAAAATCAATATCTGTATTCGTAATATTTTCGTTATCTTTGGCTTGATTATCTTTGATTTGGGTATCTTTTGGAGGTGTTGCAGGAATTTCAAGTTGTTGCCCTACACGTAAGATATTATTCAATAATTTATTTTTTCGTTTAAGGTCAGTGATAGTAATTCCAAATTGTTGGGCAATTTGGGCGAGAGTATCTCCTGTTTTTACGGTGTAATAACGCATCACAATTTGGTAAGTTTTTTATAAATTTTGGTGTTTTATATTCATTTCTGAAATACAAAGATAAAACTTTTTTTTTAATGTTAAATGGTAAATGATGAATGTTGAATGAAACAGCCAAATAATAGCAGAATTTTTAGGATTAAAATACAAGTTTAAAGTATTAAGTACAAAAATATATTATTCTTGTAATAATCCAAATAAAATTTTGTTATTTTAAATATTATTTATATAGATTTATCATTCAACATTAAAAAATGGCTGTTTTCATTTATCATTTATCATTTAACATTTACCATTCAACATTATTTTATGATTGCCCTCATTCAGCGTGTAAGCCACGCAAGCGTAACAATCGCAGAAAATCTGAAAAGTGAAATACAAAAAGGTATGTTGATTTTGTTGGGTGTGGGCGAAAATGACGAAGAAAAAGACGTAGAATATCTAACCAAAAAAATCATAAATTTACGTATTTTTGCAGATGAACAAGGCAAAATGAACCTTAGCATACAAGACATAAAAGGCGATATTTTGGTTGTAAGTCAATTTACCTTGTATGCTGATACCCAAAAAGGAAACCGACCATCTTTTATAAAATCCGCAAAACCTGAAAAAGCAAAGATTTTATATAATTTTTTTATCAAAAATTTAGAAAATCTTTTGCAAAAAGAAATTTTTACAGGTGAATTTGGGGCTGATATGCAAGTAAATCTTTGTAATGATGGGCCTGTTACGATTATTTTAGAAAGTCCAAAAGCCCCCTAACCCCCAAAGGGGGAATTTAACAGCTTTTTTTTATTTTTTAAAATGAAAATTCAATTAAGAAAAAACATAAATAATTTTTTTAAAAAAATATTTATTTTGCCTGTGCGATTTTATCAGCTTGCTATTTCGCCATATTTGCCCAAAGCGTGCAGATTTACGCCAAGTTGTTCGCAATATATGATAGAAGCTATCCAAAAACACGGTGTTCTGAAAGGTATTTGGCTTGGTACAAAACGCATTTTTAGATGCAATCCATATTGCAAAGGCGGACACGACCCTGTACCATAGAAAGTTTAAGGTTTAAGGTTCAAAGCATACCACTATACAATTTTAGAGTAATTATTTTTAGTTTATTCTAAATAATCAATTTAATTTTTTTTAAGAATATACTAAAATAATATATATTACGAGATAAAAAAATCATTTCGGATAGTCCTT
>JAAFIN010000234.1 GCA_013297825.1 Cytophagales bacterium | reverse complement strand
TTATAGAAATAGCAAAGATTATTTGGTGGTTTAATCCAATTATTTATTTGATTTATAAAGATTTGCGTATGCAACACGAATACCTCGCTGATGCAAGCGTATTGCGTGAAAGTAGTATCAAAAAATACGCAAAAACATTGGTCAAAATCGTTTTTCAACGCAATAATTTGCCTTTAGCACATTCATTTAACCAACAAGAAATCAAAAGTAGACTGCTTGTAATGCAAGAACAAGAAAAATGGCAAGAATTAGATATCTTGACAGAAAGCAACACAAATTCATTTCAAAAAAACAAAGATTTTTATAAAATATTGTGGGTAATTCCGCTTGTGTTGGTGTTTTTTTGGGCTTTTGCAGGAGAAATTAGGGCAGATTTTAAGATAGAAAATCGTTTTGTAAATGTGGAAGGCGGATTAGATAATTTTTATAAAACATTTAAAGATGAATTTTTAGCAATAAAAAACAAAAATCTAAAACATTGGAAATCCTCCAAAACACCACAAGAATTTGAAAATTTATCAAAAGAATTAAAAAATATTGCACAAAAAAATGAAAGAATTTTTGTGGAATTTGCAGTAAATAGAAACGGAAAATTATCTGATTTTAGGGTTTTACCACAAAAAAATTCAACATTAAATATTTTGTATGAAGATTTGATTTTGGAAACCTTAAAAAATATGAACCAAAAAAATACCGTAAAATGGCTTCCTGCCAAAATTCAGGGAAATCTTGTAAAACAAAAAATTATGTTGCCTTTGGAAAAATTATGATTTAGAAAAATTCCAATACAGAATTTTGTTTTTGAGTGTAATTTTTTCAACATTTTGAGGTAAAAGAAAAAGAAGATTATTCAAAAAATATTTAAAAAAAATAACCAACCAACAATATGACAAAATTTAATGCTTTATTTTTGACTTTTTTAATTTTTTTATTGGCTAAAAATTCAAATATTTGTTTGGCACAAATAGGTGATGACGACACAAAATATACGCCAAACAAAAATTTCCCAGAAGAAATTACACAAAAAATATACGATTATTATAAGGCACACAAGGATAAAATTCCTAATGAAAATGCCTTAAAAAATATGAAAATTGACAAAAACATTCCTGCTGATGTAACTTCTGTATTGCAAAAATATGATTTAATGGACGTATGCGAGTATCAATTTCACCCATCAGGTGGGGATTATGTGATGACCGAAAAATGGCACGTTTATGAGCGTTATCACAGCCAAAAAGGGGCTTTGGAGTTTATGTTTCGTAATTTTGAAAATGAAAATGTAAGAGATTTTTCTTATTCAAGGAATTATTTTACTACCCCAAAAAAAATTGAAAAGAAGGGAGAATATTACTATTTTATTGATGCCAAACCAACTCACGAAGGCATATCTTATCACCCTATTGTTTCGCTCAAAGATAATTTGCTCATTATTGATGTTACGGTTTCAGGGAAATTAGGGGATATTAACAATCCAATGCGTTTTAGGAATGTTTATCTGTTGATGCCCAGAATTTTTTAAAATGTAATTTCACAAGAAAATTTTAAACCAAAAAATACAATGACCAAACAAGAATTTTATGATATGCGTATGGCTCATTTACTTCAAAAAGCACAAGATTTGCGTGATGCAGTAAATCAAGCAGTAGAAAAAGGTGATAGACAAATTGCTGAAACTTTGCAACAAGAAGAAAAAACCACAGGCAAAAAATTTTATGACCCACGTTTTGAGCCTTTGCTCAAAAGAGTACAAGCCTTGCGTGATGCTGAAAAATAAATAAAAATCTACCTTAAAAATGACTTTTGAGGTAGATTTTTTTGAAATAAGTAAAATTAAAAAGTCCAAGAATCAGAAACATAATCGTGTACTTCTTGCCCATTTATTTCTGATATTCTTCTATAAGTTGTAAAAGGTTTTAACTTTAAAAATTCAATAAAACCCATTATTTCTTTAATTTTTTCATCTTCAACCTTATTAAAATTAGCCTCATAATAAGTCATTCCTTCTGTTAAAATAATTGTAGACTTCATTTTTTTTAATTTAGATGAATATGCCTTTAAATTTTGGCTGGTAATTTCTTGTGATATTAATTCAATAACCTCACAATTTGATAAATACGCCAAAAACAAATCGGATTGATTTGTCCATTCTTCCAAATAAGTTTTTCCAAGAAAATTATTATCAGGAAATTCTAAAATACATTCAAGGAAAATTTTTATAGCAGTATCTGATGCTTCTTCAAAAGAAGGAAATTTTGCAGATTTTCTGCCAACAAGAGGATTATATATCAAATAAAATCCTTTATTTGAATAACCTTCCATAAAAGGACTTCTTGATTCTAATTTACCTTCCTTTTTGAGCTTATCAAAAACTTTTTTGCCCCAAAAATCATAATTAAGTTTGACATAAACATACTCTTTTACATCTTTATATTCAATTATTTCATAAAAACTCACATTTGTCAATTCTAAAATTTTACTAATTTGAATATCAGTTGCATTTCTTGGGATTCTTAGTTTTTGGATTGTTTCTCTATCATTAAATTCCATAATTTCTATAGAATTATCCCAGTTTTGAGTTTTCGCATATTCAATAAGTTTTTTTTCAATTTCCACAACTTCACTAATAGTACGAGATTCTGTAATATAATAAAAATCCTCCAAAAAATGATAACAATCATGCATATCGTTTTTAAAAGCCTCTATATCCAATTTTTTTCTTTCATTTATGGCTTCTTCAAGTATGTCAAATACCCCAATACTCTCTGCTAAACCATTATTAAAATGATGAGAATCATCATAATGAAACCAGATTTTATGAACACTAAATTTTTTATTCATTTTTTTTATTGTTAATTTTTTAAAAATATTTCAAATATAATTTTCAATTATATAATTTTAACAAAAATAAATAGTAATTAAACAAAAAACAATTTTTTCAATATTTTTTTATTAAAATATTTTTTCAAAAAAAAACATACCAAATAGTCGGTTTTTTTTGGAAATCTCAAAAATACATTTTAGTTTTGCATACCAAACAGTCGGTTTATCATAATGGTAAATTGTGAATGATAAATGGTAAATGAAACAGCCATTTTGAGGTGAAAAATCAATTTTTAAAAAAATATATAAAATGAAAAATCTCATAAAATATTCCAAAATACTCGTTTTTATTTTGATAATTATTGTGCTTTTTTATGGCATTGCTTCCACATTGGACAATAACAAAAATATTCAAAAAGCACAAGCACAACAAGCTAAAAGCAATCCGCTCACAACCATAAAAACTATTACGATTGAGCAAAGCACTGTAACCTCTCCCCTTACATTGGTAGGCACATTGAAACCTTATCAAACGCTTGAATTTTTGTCAGATGTTGATGGAAAAATTACAGAAATATTTTTTGACCTTAACCAACACGTTACAGCAGGGCAAACATTAGCCAAAACCGACACCAAAATCAAAAAAACACAGTCCAATATCGCAGAACTCAATTACAAAAAAGCCAAAAGAGATTTTGAGCGTTTGGAGGCATTGCACAAAAACAAAAATCTTTCTGATAATGATTTGGAAAATGCACGTTTCCAAATGCAAAACGCAGAACAAAATTTTTATCTTACCCAACAAAATATAGATTATACCACCATTACAAGCCCTTTGACAGGACATATTACCCAAAAAAATGTTTCAAAAGGCAAATATTTACAAATGGGAAGTTCTATTGCGACCATTACAGACGTTTCGCAGTTGCGACTTATGGTAAATATTGCACCGCAAGACCTTTCCAAAATCAATATTGAGGCAGTTATTCCCATAAAAATTCCTTCGCAAAACCTTGAAAATATCACAGGAATTGTGAAATCTATTAGCATACAAAGCAATGAATCTGGTAGTTTTCCTATTGAAATCCTCGTTTCCAATAATTATAATCTTCGTGCTGGTATGCAAGCAGAGGTTTTTTTTGCTGAAAATAAAAATGCTCAAAGAACTACAATTTTAATTCCTCGTGTTGCTTTGGTGGCTGGTGATGCTGTTTTTGTCTTAGAAAATAATAAAACTATTCGCAAAAAAATCACACTTGGCAAAGAATATAACGAAAATATTGAAGTGATTTCTGGACTTCAAAAAGGGGAAAAACTTGTGGTAAAAGGGCAGAATAATCTTTGAATGGTAAATGGTAAATTGTGAATGGTAAATGAAACAGCCATTTTCAGAACCTTGTTTGTGGTATTTACCAAATAATATTCATCAAATAACATAAAATAAAAAATATTTTTTCAATAAAAATAAAATGAAAACATACAAAAATTATTTCATATTGATTGCAGGAATCATAAATTTATTTACTGCATTTCTGCACACGATAGGAGGACAAATTGAATTGGTTTTGCCATTGCAAAAAAGTGATTTAACAAATCAAGCAAAAGCAGAATGGTTTGGTGTTTGGCATATTGTAACAGTTATTTTGTTTGCTACGTCTTTCATACTTATTAAATCATTTTTCAAAAATAACAACGAAACATCAGTATTAAAATACATTGGCTATTTGTATATTTTGTTTTCAATGTCTTTTATAACATCAAGTTTATTAAATGGACTTTTAGCTCCACAATGGATTTTATTATTGCCAATTGGTTTATTGACATTGATTGGAAAAAATAAATAAATGTGTCATTCTGAAAGAATCTGGCTGTTTTGTATTTGGCTGTTTCATTTATCATTCAACATTGCATTTGGCTGTTTCATTCATCATTTACCATTTACAATTTACCATTAAAAAAGGCTGTTCCATTCATCATTTACCATTTACAATTTACCATTAAAAAAGGCTGTTCCATTCACCATTTACAATTCACCATTCACCATTAAAAAAAATGACCGAATTATCCATCAAACGTCCCATTTTGATTATTGTATTTTTTCTAATCGTAAGTTTATTAGGAATTTTTGCAGTGGGACAACTAAAATACGAATTATTGCCCAAAATAAATGCTCCTATCGTAACCATTTCAACAATTCACGTAGGAGCTTCGCCTTCCGAAATAGAAAATGGCATTACTAAAAAAATTGAGGACGCAGTAGCAGGAGCAAGCAAAGTAAAACGCATTACATCACGTTCCAATGAAGGTTTTGGCGTTGTAACGATAGAATTTTTACAAGATACCGATTTGGATAAAGCATTGCAAGATGTCCAACGTTTTGTAAATCAAATATTGCCCAACCTGCCAAGCGGTGCAAAATCACCTGTTGTGGATAAATTTTCACTTTCTGATTTGCCCATTTTACGCATTGCAAGCACTTCTAATTTGAATGAAGATGATTTTTTTGAATTATTAAAAAATCAAATAAAACCCCAAATTTCGCAGATAAAAGGCGTTGGACGTATTCAGTTGATTGGGGGAAAGGAAAAAGAAATTAAAATTTTTGTAGATGAAAATAAACTAAAATTCTACAAAATTTCAATGCTTCAAGTCGTAAATGCTTTGCAAAAATCTAACCTTGAAATTCCTATTGGCGAAATAAAAGACAAAGATGCTCAATTTGGTTTGCGTATCAATGGCAAATTTACGCAGATTTCTGCCATTGAAAATTTGGATATTTTGGTATTAGAAGATAAAAGCAAAATTCAACTAAAAAATATTGCTACAATCCAATCAGGCACAAAAGATATTGAAAATATTGCTCGCCTCAACCAAAAAAGTGCGGTTGGTATTGTTTTGCAAAAACAATCTAATGCGAATGCGGTGGAAGTTTCGGAAAAAGTACGCCACGAATTAGAAACTATCGCCCAAAATTATAAAAATGAAGGCGTAAAATTTGAAATTGCCTTAGATAGTTCTGAATTTACAATGAAAGCAACCGAAACCGTTTTTCACGATTTAATTATTGCGATTGTGTTGGTTGCTTTGGTGATGTTGGTGTTTTTACATTCTTTGAGAAATGCTTTGATTGTGATGATTGCCATTCCTGCGTCTTTGGTTTTTGCATTTATCGGAATGTTTTTGATGGATTTTAGCCTTAATATTATGACACTTTTGGCGATGAGTTTGGTAATTGGCATTTTGGTAGATGATAGTATTGTGGTGTTGGAAAATATTTACAGGCATTTGGAAATGGGCAAAGACAAACGCACCGCTTCGTTAGATGGCAGAAATGAAATAAGTTTTTCAGCAATTTCAATTACTTTGGTTGATGTGGTGGTTTTTTTGCCTTTGGCGTTTGTGCCAGGAATTACAGGTGGTTTAGTAAAGGAATTTGCGTTGGTGATTGTGGTTTCTACGCTTGCGAGTTTGTTGGTTTGTTTTACGCTTACGCCAATGCTTGCTTCACGTTTTGCAAAGTTAGAGCATATTTCCCCCAAATTTTCTTTGGGTAATATTTTTGGTTTTGGGATTTCATTGATAGAAAAACAAATCAAAAATCTTACAAATGGTTATTTATTTTTACTAAAAAAAGGCTTAAAATATCGTTTTATCGTGTATTTTTTGGCTTTTGGGTCGCTTTTCGCCTCATTTGAATTGGTATCACAGGGCTACATTGGGGGCGAATTTGTCCCAACAACCGACAAAGGCGAGATTTCGGTAACTGTAGAATTGCCCGCAGGTACAAAATTGGAAGAAACCAACAAAATTTCTGCATTATTGGAACAAAAAATAAAAAAATTGCCCGAAGTTACACGTATTTTTAACACCGTAGGACTTGCAAATGACCCTATTTTTGGGGAATTAACCACAAGTAATGTGATGGAATTTTCTATTTTATTAACAGAAAAAGAAAAAAGAAAAAAAAGTGTATTACAAATGTCCAAAGAAATCAAAAATCTTGTTTTGGCAGAAGCTGGTACAAAGGTAAAAGTTTCGCCTATTGGACTTATTGGGGCAGAAAGTACGCCTATTCAGATTTTGATTAGTGGAAATGACCGCCCAAAAATGCTTGAATACGCTGAAAATTTGAAATTATTTACCAAAAAAATTGATGGAACTGATGATGTGATGCTTTCGGTTGCCTCCCAAAAAACCGAATTGGACATTGATATTAACAGAGAACAACTTTCTACTTTGGGTTTAAATCTTGACGAAGTAATGATGACTTTGAGAACTGCAATGACAGGAAATGATGATTTGAAATTTAGGCAGAATAATATTGAAATTCCTTTGCGTATTCAACTCCAAAAACAAGACCGACAACAAACTGCACAACTTGAAAATATTAGTTTTCTTAATCCAAAAGGTGAGATTATTTACCTAAAACAATTCGCAAAAATCCAACGAATTACCGCAGAAAGTGCCTTAGAACGCAGGAATAAGAACGCATCAATTATTCTTTTTTCAAAAGCTATTGGAAAATCTGTAAATGAAATTGGGGAAGAAATCAAAAATTATGTTGCCAAAAATCCACCTCCTGCAGGTGTGAGAGTGAGTTATGAAGGCGATTTAGAGCTTGCAGATGATTCATTTTTGTATCTTGGGCTTGCGATTTTGGCAGGAATTACCTTTGTGTATTTGATAATGGTAGCCCTTTACAATTCATTTTTATATCCTTTTGTGGTGTTATTTTCTATTCCTGTTGCACTTACAGGGGCATTATTGGCACTTGCTCTCACGATGAAAACCTTAAATGTTTTTTCAATTTTTGGGTTAATAATGATGTTAGGATTGGTCGCAAAAAATGCAATTTTGATTGTGGATAGAACCAACGAACTTAAATCACAAGGGCGAAATGTGCTTTATTCGCTCTTGGAAGCAGGTCAAACACGTCTAAGACCTATTCTTATGACAACTTTGGCAATGGTTATTGGAATGTTGCCTTTGGCGTTGCAACAAGGCTCTGGAGGCGAATATAATTCTGCTTTAGCGTGGGTTTTGATTGGAGGGCTTACGAGTTCAATGTTTTTTACGGTGTTTTTAGTGCCTGCGATTTATTTGGAATTGGAACGTATAATGTTTAAGGTTCAAAGTTTAAGGTTTAAAAAGTCCAAAAATGTAGGGGCAACCCTTGC
>JAAFIN010000233.1 GCA_013297825.1 Cytophagales bacterium | reverse complement strand
TAATGTAACACACACTTTTAGTGTGTGAAATCATAGTTAAATGAGGCTTTGACAAAGACACACACTAAAAGTGTGTGCTACAAAATATCGTTTTTTCTTTTTCCACAAAAATTGTCAGACAACCAAAAATATTTTAATTATTTAACTTATATTTTTAATAAATTTGGTTTTAAAAAGTGTATGGTTTTAAAACGCTAAGATATAAAAAAACCGCTTTTAATTTACTTAAAAGCGGTTTTTTATTTTATAAAAAAATCAGAACAAAAAAAAATTATTCAGCTTTTGGTGATTCATCAAGCTCACGTTTAGCGGTTTCTTCTTCTTTAAGATTTTCTTTGTCTTTATCTTTTTTGCGTTCAGAATTACCTTCTTCTATCGCAGCACAGATTGTTTTAGTGATTAAAGAGATAGATTTATACGCATCATCATTTGCAGGGATTGGGAAATCCACCAAATTAGGATTTGAATTAGTATCAACCATTGCAAAAACTTTGATACCCAATTTTTGAGCTTCAGCTACTGCAAGATGTTCTCTTTTAATATCTACGATAAAAAGTGCGTCAGGAAGTTTGTTGTTAAGTGTAACCAAACCACCAAGTACATCTTCGAGCTTAATTTTTGAACGTTCTACCATTAGTTTTTCTCTTTTTGCAAGTGCATTAAAAGATTCACTTTTGATTTGTTTTTCAATATTTTTAAGTTTTTTCAAAGATTCTTTAACAGTAGAAAAATTGGTAAGCATACCACCAAGCCATCTTTCAGTTACGAAAGGCATATTAAGTCTGCTTGCTTCAGTAGCAATCACTTCTTGTGCTTGTTTTTTGGTTGCTACAAACAATATTTTTTTTCCATTTCTTGCCAATTCTTTCACTGCTTTGCACGCTTCTTCAAGGCAAACAAGTGTTTTATTGATGTCAATAAGATGGATACCGTTTTTCTCCATAAAAATATATGGAGACATTTTAGGGTCCCATTTGCGGGTAAGGTGTCCGAAATGTACGCCTGCGTCTAATAAGTCTTTATATTCAATTTTCATAAAGCAAAATAAAAAAGGGATAAGGATTAACGTTTGCTGAATTGGAAACGACGACGTGCTTTGCGACGACCATATTTTTTACGTTCCACCATGCGAGAATCACGAGTGAGGAAACCCTCTTTTTTGAGTGCAGGGCGATTATTGAGGTCTAAATCACACAATGCACGAGAGATAGCCATACGGATTGATTCAGCTTGTCCTGTTGTTCCACCACCTTTTACATTTACCAAAATATCAAAATTATTCAAATATGAAGTTTCTGCTATTTGAGAAGTCGTATTTGGGTCGTCTTTTGTTTTTTTGAGGATTTGAAAAGGTTGCGTTACGATATTGCGTAGAGTTTCCAAAGGAAAATAATTCGCAAGAGGGCGTTTGTTGATAGTGATATTACCACTACCTTGGCGCAAATAAATCCTTGCCACTGCGGTCTTACGACGCCCAATAGTGTGGATATTAAGTGCGAGATTTGAAGGTGATACTTTTAGTTTGTACATAGAGGTTATACCTTAGATTTCGATTTGATAAGCTACTGGGTTTTTATCTTGATATTTGTGTTCAACACCTGCAAACAAGTGCATATTAAAGAACTGTGGTCTGCGTAAGCGGTTTTTAGGAAGCATACGACGAACTGCCATTTCCACCAAAATAGTGCTTGATTTGCTTTTCATCACTTCTCTTGGCGTAGTAAAACGTTGTCCGCCAGGATAACCTGTATGGCGTACATACACTTTATTTGTCCATTTTTTCCCTGTAAGTTTGATAAGGTCTGTATTTATCACTATTACATGGTCGCCACAATTTACTTGTGGGCTATAATCCACTTTGTGTTTGCCTTGAATGAGCCTTGCAATTTGGCTCGCCAAACGACCCAATGGAAGTCCTTTTGCATCTACCACCAACCAATTTTTTTGGACTGTTTTGACGTTGGCGAAGATGGTTCTATAACTTAATGAATCCACTTTATATTATTCTTTTTGAAATGAGTACAACGTTGGAAGCTACCAATGTATTTAAAAATGACTGCAAAGGTATCAAAATATTTTTATTTTTTCAAAAAAATATAATAATTTTTCCAAAAAATAAAAATATAATTTCCTAATTATCTAAAATCTTAAAAAATTCAATACAAAAAAGGGCATTAATCTTTTTTATTTGTCTTGTATCAAATGTTTTTTTTATTTTAAATAATTTTTACAATGATGTATAAATAATGATATCGTCGTGGAGGTTTAAAAAAATGCAAAATTAAACGTTTTTTGTTTTTTTGCAAAAAAATAAAAAATATTTTTATAAAAAATAATTAAACTCATCTTTTTAGAATACGATTTTTTTTATTCTAAATAAAAATGTTTATTTTGAATTTTGTTTGTTTTTTGTACTATTTTTGGGAACACAAAAGTATTTTTTATACCAAGATAAAATTAAAAAACTTATTTATTAAAAAAACGTATAATTTAATATTATCAAAATAACAAAATTTTATTTTGTATTTTACACAATTTATAAAAAATTTTATAAAAATTATTTATGAAAAATTTAATCATAGCAGGTATTTTTTCGTTGGTTTCCCTCCCAACTTTCGCACAAATTCAATTTGAACAAGGTTCTTGGGCTGATGTGAAAGCAAAAGCCAAAAAAGAAAATAAATACATTTTTGTTGATGCTTTTACTGAATGGTGCGGACCTTGCAAGGCAATGGCAAAAAACGTATTTCCTGCCAAAGAAGTAGGAGATTTCTATAACAAAAATTTTGTCAGTTATAAATTTGATATGGAAAAAGGTGAAGGCGAACAATTTGCAAAAACCTACCAAGTAAATGCTTATCCTACTTTGGTGTATTTTTCGCCCACAGGCGAAATGGTGCATAAAGGCATAGGCGGAAGGTCAAACGAAGGTTTTATTGAATTGGGCGAAAATGCGATTAACCCTGAAAAACAATATTATACGCTTAAAGCTAAATTTGAAAAAGGCGAAAAATCAAAAGATTTTTTGGAAAATCTTGTAAAATCTGCACAAGAAGCAGGTGATGAAGAAACGCTCCAAAAACTTGCCCCTAAAATAGTGCGTGATATGCCTGAAAGTGAATGGAGCAACAGAGAAAATGCACAAGTTGTTTTTCAAGCAATTATTGCTGATGAAGAAATTTTGGAAAAAGTAATCAAAATGCGCCCTGAATTTGAAAAAAGTGTAGGAGCTGAAGAATTTAATTTGGCATTGCTTAATACACTCAATACACCGCTTTCTAATGCAATAAATGCCAAAGATGAAAAATTATTGGACAATATTCGTAAAAAACTTCACAAAATGCTCCCTCCAGAGGATGCCAAAATTATGGAAGCTCGCCTTGATGCTGCATATTACCAAAGTGTAGGAAATGAAGAAAAAGCCAAAAAAGCAAACGAAAAATTTGATGAACTTCAAAGTGAAAAAATAAAAAATAATCCTGAAAAAGAAACTTGGAGTAGCCTCAATACAGACGCTTGGAATGTATATGAAAACCTAAAAAACAAAAATCTTACTTCAAGCGACAAAAAAATGATAACTGATGCGATTGTTAGCATCAAAAAATCTATTGAGATGGAGCGTAATTTTTACAATGTAGATACTTATGCACACTTATTGTTTTTGTCAGGCAACAAAGAAGAAGCTATTACACAAATAAAAGAAGCTATAAAGTTGGGTAAAATGCAAGGCGAAAATACCACAGATAGTGAAGCATCTTTGAAAAAATGGACGGAAAAATAAGGTGTAAGGTATCAGGAGAAAGGTGTAAGTACAAACAGACAAAACACAAAATTAAATTTTCTTTAAACATAATTAAACAAAAAAACATTTTTCTATGCAGAAAAATGTTTTTTTGTTTTTAATCTTCTGGAAAAGGTACATACACTACACCCAAAAAATCATTTTCATTGTCAATGACCAACAAACACGCAAATTCTTCTGCATTTTTATAATTTTCAGTAAAAAGCGGAATATCTTTTATCAGCCCTTTTTGTTCCAATTCAGCCAAATAGCTTAGATTATAAAACCAATCCAAACCAAATTTTGTTTTGTCAATGATTTCTTGACCAAAAAATTGTGTGCGTGTTTTTCCTAAAATAAAAATAGGATATTCTGATATTTTTCTAACAATTACTTGATAAGAAGCTTCCTGCAAAAATTTTGATACTTTCACAAAATCCTGCGTAATGCTTCCCAAATATTTTCCTGTGATTTCTTGCATAAAAAGTTTAAAGTTCAAGGTTTAAAGTTTAAGGTTCAAAAAGTTCAAAGTTTAAGGTTCAAAAAATTTAATAATATTCTGAAAATTTTGCTCAAAAATCCTGTTAATCCTTAAATTTTGAAAATCCTGATTTAGACTTTGGCTATTTTACTGATTCCTGACACCTAATTCCTGACACCTTTTTTCATTTCAAATGCTCAAAAAAATTATCATTTTCTTTTGCATTTTCAGTGTTTTCTTTTATTTCAAAACCTTCTTCATTGATGATAGGTGTCGTAATTTGGTCGTGAATTTGATATTGTTCTTCTAAGGAAAATTCAGCATCTTGGATTTTTTGTTGAAAAAAATCAAGTTTATTTTTTTCTTGGAATTTCTGCAATTTTTCACTATTTTCTTGCATAAATGCTTTCAAAGAAATTAAAAAATCATCTTTGTAAGTTTCCAAATCTTTATAAGTTTTTTCCCTACTTTTCATTTCTTTAATCATATCTTCCAATGTCGTTGTGGCACGTTGTTGAGCCTTCTGTACGATTTGGCGAGCTTGTAGGCGAGCTTCTTCCAATATAAAATTTGCTTTGTGTTGCGCATCTTGTATTTTGGTATCAGCTTGTCTGCGAGCTTGTTCTAAGATATTTGCGCCTGTATCTTCTGCGGTTTTGAGGGTACGATAAAGCGAATTTTCCACTTCTTTTTGTTTTTGGAGTTCTTTTTCCAAAAGCTCAATTTTGATAGAAAGTTCTTTTTTTTCGTCTTGTAATCTTTCCCATTCTTGGGCTACTATCAACAAAAATGCTTGCACTTCGTCCCTATCAAATCCTTTTCCAAATGTGCGAATATTAAATGATTTTTGTTTTATTTCTAATGGTGTTATTTTCATAAAAAAATATTTGAATAGTGAATGATAAATGGTAAATGGTGAATGAAAACAACCATCACATATATTAGAAATGCAAGCTAAAAAAACAAAATTTTAGAGATAAAAAACAAAATAAAATATTTTTTTTAAAAAAAGCAAATTTTATGAACGCTCAAAAACTTTAAAGTTCAAAAGTTTGTAACTATTTAGCCATTTTGAAAAAAGAAAAAATTTTGATAAAGATTGATATTTTTGAGCGTTTGAAAGATATTAAATCTATGTTTTTTGATGGCATCAACTACAATTTGATTTTAGTACCAATTTCCAATGTCTTTACCAAAATCATCAAAAAATCGTTTTATTTTTGTATATTTGCTAAAAAAATAAAAAAAAATTATCTCAAAAAATAAAATGGAAAATCTGGACAAAATAGCACAATTATTAGAAAAAGATGGCAAAGTAGATGCCTTTCTCCTCACACAAAAAGGACAATTATTGGGCGAATATTATTTTAATGATTATGAAAATGATACTTTGCACGAATTGCAATCTGTTACCAAAAGCCTTCAAAGCCTTTTGATAGGCATTATGATTGATAAAAAATTTTTGAATGATGAATTTGTAAAAATTTATCCTTTTTTCAAAAATTATCATCATTTGGATTGGAGCAATGGCAAAAGTAATATAAATTTTGCCCATTTACTCAATATGAGTGCAGGTTTTGAGTGGAATGAAGGCAGAACTTCTTACGACAATCCCAAAATAGATGCAAGCCTCCAAATGCAACACAGTGATTGGGTGGAATATGTACTTGCAAAAGAAATGGAAAATCCAAAAAATGATACTTTTTTGTATAGTAGTGCAAATCCTATTCTTATCTCGTATCTTATCAAACAAATTTCGCCTTTTCACAATGCAGATTTTGCAGATAGATTTTTATTTTCGCCTTTGGATATTACGCATTATGATTATCAATGCCTCAATCTTGATGATGGACTTGTAACCGCAGATGCGTATATGTTGCCTGTGGATATGCTCAAAATTGGTCAAATGTTGCTACAAAATGGCGTTTGGGGCAATACACAAGTTGTTTCAAAAGATTGGATTGAAAATATACAAATTCCAGAATGGGAATTTACTGCTGACACGCCAAATGTAGCAGGTTTGGGTTATAAATATTTTTGGTGGCATACTGATTTTTACGATTTAAACAATAAAAAAGTGCCTTGTTATTTTGCTTGGGGAATTGGGGGACAATATATTTTTATTGTGCCTAATTTGCAAATTGTGGCAGTTTTTACAGGAAATAATTATGATGAAAGAATACCAAAATTACCTTTGGAAATAATGGAAAGGATTATTTCTAAGAAAATATCATAAAAGCCCCCTAATCCAAAATGGGAATTTGAATGTAGAACACACTTTTAGTGTGTTTTTATCTAATATGAACACACTAAAAGTGTGTTCTACAAAAAAAAACCTTCCACAAAGTAGAAGGCATTTTCGGATTCTTACATTTTTAAAAGTTTAAATTTTCTTGATTTTTGAATTATTCAAAAAAACTCTTGTGCAAAATTACATTTTTTTTTATATTTTTTGCTTTTTATTTTTACTATTTCAAACAATAAGGATTTAGATATTTTTGGCTGTTTCATTCCTAATTCATAATTCATAATTCCCAATTCCTAATTCTAACCCTTCTCCTGAATACATTGCTCCTTGCATTGTAGCAGGGCAACCTATATCTGTTGCTTCACCAATAAAAAATATACGATTATCAATATCTTTGGCGAGTTGTTGGCGTGTTTTTTTAGCATTTTTTTTAGTAAAACTATACGCACCTTCTACAAAAGGTTCTTTTCCCCAATCTTGTATAATTGCTTTTTGAAAAGTTGAAAAAGGAACTTGCGTATTAAAAACGCTACACAAATCTTCCACAAGCATATTTGAGGTAATTTCTTGTGCTTTTTTATCAATTCCCAAAAACATCAATGTATTTTCAAGCCTTGTAGCAGGATAATATTCGCCCAAATTGGTAAAAATAGAACCCATATTTTTTTTCCAAAAAGGTGTTTCAAATTTTAGGGCAATTTTTACGCCTTTTTTCATATCTATATTTTCCAATGCTTTGAGTTTGTAATCAGGCAAAGGAGGCGAAAAATTTATTCTTTTGTTTTTTAAAATAGAAACAGACACAGAAATCACAACTTTGTCAGCTTCCCAAATTTCATTTTGAGGCGTTGAAAGCAAAATTTTATTTGGACTTGTATAATCAATTTGAATAATATTTTTATCAAAATGCACCAAATGCAAAATATCTTTAAAATAATGAATTAAAAATTGCGAAATACTGCTTTCTTCAAACATAAAATTCTTAGCACCTGCGTCCCAAAGTCTATCAGCCAAACGAATTTGTTTTGTTTTAAGCGTGTCAATACTTCCACCATAAGCACCACTAAGCCAAGTATCCAAATGCAAAATTGCATCAGAAGAAAGATTATGTTGTTGAGCAAGTTCCAAAACAGTAGTTTCTTCGTCAATTTCAGCGTGATAAAAATCATTTTGATAAAATTCTACTAATTTTTGGTATGCTTCATTTTCACTTTCTAATTGATTTTCGGTAAAAAGTTGTTTTTTACCATTTTTTTCCCAAAGGTAAAAATCTTGTTTTTGGCGTGATTTTTTGAGTTTTATATTTTCATCTTTTAATAATTTGTACCAATCACTTTTTTCACCGTGTACTTCTTCTGCCCCCATTTCCAAAGGCAAAAGATTTTCAATGCTTTCATCTCCAAAACCTTTGGAGAATATTCTGCCCCCTATTCGGTTTTTTGCTTCCAATATTTGGACATTATGTCCTTGTTTGTGTAATTTTTTACACGCAAAAAGCCCTGAAATTCCTGCACCAATGA
>JAAFIN010000232.1 GCA_013297825.1 Cytophagales bacterium | reverse complement strand
TTTTAAATAATAAATTCCTAACTTTGCACATTCTTTTTGGATTTTGCGGAAAAAATGCCATTTTCAGCCATTTTACGCATTATTCAATAAATATTTAAAACAATGGGTGACTTAAAATATCTACGAAACATTGGCATCATGGCTCACATTGATGCTGGTAAAACTACCACCACTGAGCGTGTATTGTATTATACAGGTAAAACGCACAAAATTGGTGAGGTACATGAAGGTGCAGCAACTATGGACTGGATGGTTCAAGAGCAAGAGCGCGGTATTACAATTACCTCTGCTGCAACTACCACATATTGGAATTATCCTACTACACAAGGGGATAAAAACGAATTGACACAAACTTATCAAATCAACATCATTGACACGCCCGGTCACGTTGATTTTACCGTAGAGGTAGAACGTTCTTTGCGTGTACTTGATGGTGCAGTAGCATTATTTTGTGCAGTGTCAGGCGTAGAACCTCAATCTGAAACTGTTTGGAGACAAGCTGACAAATATAACGTTCCACGTATTTGTTTTGTAAATAAAATGGATAGAGCTGGTGCTGATTTTTTCAATGCAGTTTCTGAAATCCAAGATAAACTTAAAGCAAATGCAGTGCCTTTGCAAGTGCCAATTGGTGCAGAAGAAAAATTTAAAGGTGTTGTGGATTTGATTACCAACAAAGCTATCATCTGGGATGATGCTACAGAAGGTAAAACTTACAAAGAAATTCCAATCCCTGAGGATTTGGTGGAAGATGTAAAAAAATGGAGAAGTAATCTTGTAGAAGCAGTAGCATCTTATGATGATAACCTTCTTGAGAAATATATGGAAGATGAAAATAGCATTACTGCTGACGAAATGCGTGCTGCAATTCGTGCTGCTGTAATTGATATGTCAATGTTCCCTGTAATGTGTGGTTCTGCTTTCAAAAACAAAGGTGTTCAAAACGTACTTGATGCAGTTTGTTCTTTCTTACCTTCTGCTTTGGATATGCCTCCTGTTGTAGGTATTAACCCAGATACAGAAAAAGAAGAAACTCGTTTGCCACAAGTAAATGCTCCTTTTGCTGCCCTTGCGTTTAAAATTGCGACTGACCCATTTGTAGGTCGTCTTTGTTTTATGCGTGTGTATTCTGGTAAATTGGACGCAGGTTCGTATATTACCAATATGCGTACAGGTTCAAAAGAAAGGATTTCACGTCTTATGCAAATGCACGCCAACAAACAAAATCCTATTGATAAAGTAGAAGCTGGTGATATATGTGCAGGTGTTGGTTTCAAAAATATTCGTACAGGTGATACACTTGTAGAAGAAGGCAAACCAATTATCCTTGAAAGTATGTCATTCCCTGAGCCTGTTATTGGTTATGCGATTGAAGCAAAAACACAAGCAGACGTAGATAAATTAGGTAATGCAATCGCAAAACTTGTAGAAGAAGACCCTACTTTGCGCGTGGAAACCGACCAAGAAACAGGTCAAACCATTATCAGAGGTATGGGTGAGCTTCACCTTGAAATTATCCTTGACCGTATGAAACGTGAGTTTAAAGTTGAGGTTAATCAGGGCGCTCCACAAGTTGCTTACAAAGAAACTATCACAAAAACCATCGAACACAAAGAAGTTTATAAAAAACAATCTGGTGGTAAAGGTAAATTTGCTGATATCGTATTTGAAATTGGCCCACGTGCAGATGGTAAAACAGGTCTTTTGTTTGAGAATGCAATCGTAGGTGGTGTAATTCCAAAAGAATTTATCCCTGCTATCCAAAAAGGTTTTGAACAAGCAATGTCTAACGGACCACTTGCAGGTTATCCAATGGATTCAATGAGAGTGAAATTATTTCATGGTTCTTACCATGATGTGGATTCTGACGCATTGTCTTTTGAACTTGCTGCACGTATTGGTTACAAAGAATCTGCAAAACAAGCTGGTGCGAAAATCCTTGAACCTATTATGGCAGTAGAGGTTGTAACGCCTGACGAATTTACAGGTTCGGTAACTGGTGATTTGAATCGTCGCAGAGGTCTTATGAAAGGTATGGATACCAAAGGCGGTGCGCAAGTTATCAAAGCTGATGTGCCTTTGTCTGAATTGTTTGGTTATGTAACTTCATTGCGTACTATTACTTCAGGTCGTGCATCTGCATCTTTGACATTCTCGCATTACGAAACTTTGCCAAACAACTTGGCTGAAGCGGTTATTGCAAAAGCAAAGGGAAATGCTAAGTAATTAAAAAGCCCCCCAACCCCCAAAGGGGGAGTAAAATATAATAATAAAAAATTTTATTTTTCTCTAAATTCCCCCTTTGGGGGTTAGGGGGCTTTCATATTTAATAAAATTTCTATATCTTTGCCCTTCAAAGAAAAAATTAAATATACATTTCCCCAAAAATGTAAGAAAATATAATTTATTAAAAAAATCTAAGCATTTCTTTGGGGTAGAAATGCTTAATTGTTCTTAACATGAGCCAAAAAATTCGTATCAAACTGAAATCTTTTGACCACAATATCCTTGATAAAGCGGTAAAAGATATTATCAAAGCAGTAGCTGATACTGGTGCAGAAGTAAATGGACCTATTCCAATGCCTTCACGCAAAGAAATCTTTACTGTGTTGCGTTCTCCTCACGTTAATAAAAAATCACGTGAGCAGTTCCAACTTTCTACCCACAAACGCCTTCTTGATATCTATACAAGCAACAACAAAACTGTTGAGGCTTTGATGAAATTGGCTTTACCAAGTGGTATTGATGTAAAAATTAAAGTGCTTTAATTTTTTAAAACATTTTGTTTTTTATCAAAAACTAAAAAAAACCTTTTCTAATGATTTAGAAAAGGTTTTTTTTATTCTTTTTTTTAATTTTTAAGGTTTTAAAGTTGAACTTTTTGAACCTTGAACTTTTACATTCCTTCAGCACAGCCTTTTTTCGCTTTATCACCACTACAACAACCTTTTTTATCTTTTTTTGCTTTTGCATCACTTTTGCAACAAGAAGGTAATTTGTCGTATGCTTTTGCGTTGCGTGCTATATCATCAGCATCATAACCTACATTTGCAACTGCGGTGCGGATTTTGGTATCAGATGTTTTTTTGCTGTTGTATGATACTGCAAGTTCTTTGGTATCAACATTGAGGCTTACTTTTTCAATGCCTTTGGTTTTAGAAAGACTTTTTTCCAAACGGTCTTTGCACATTGAACATTGTGCAGAGGTTTTGATAAGCACTGATTGTGTTTGTGCGTTGGCTACATAAATACCCAAAAATGCACACAGAATAAACGATAATATGTATTTCATAGTTTTTTTATTTTTTAAACGAAAAATTTTTAACAAAATTACAATTTTTTTATAATTTTGTAAGAAAAAAAAATAATTTATCATTTTTTTAACAAATAAAAATAATAAAAAAAATATTATACTGCGTTATTAAATAAAAAATAAAAAAATAATTATGGAAAAAATACAAATCACCGCAAATGTTACAGAACAAGAAAAAGAACTTTTTAATTTGGTTCTTTCCAAAGCCAATTTAGAAGAAAATAAAGTATTGAGAACTTCTATGAAAAAATTTATTATTAGAAACTTGGAATTGCTTACAAATGCAGAAATTAAAAAATATGAGGATTTGCTTGTAACACCAAAATCTATAAAAAAATGAAAAAACCAAGTGAAAATCGTATTTTTTTAGATACCAATATTCTAATGTATGATTTTTTTTCAAGAAATCCGTATTTTTTACCTGTGGAACAACAAGGAGAAGCACTTTACAATCAAACTTTTGATGCTATGAAATTTATTAGGAAGCAACAAAAAGTAAAAACCTATGTTGCATCTTTCTCAATACCAAGATTTGTATCATTGCTTGCTCGTGTTAGACCAAGAATTCCAAAATCTGAAGTTATAAAAGAATTAGAGCGAATTTACAGTTATCATATAATTGCAGGTTTATCTCAAACTATGTTGGAAAATGCAACATCTGAATTTAAAAATAATGACTTAATAACAGATTTGGAAGATGTATTTCAATTTGTGGTAGCACGTGATAGTCGTTGTTTTTTCTTTTTAACAGCAAATGTTATTGATTTTGAAAATTTTGTTGGGTTAGATATAATACACCCATCAGAATACAGAAATTTGGTTGTATAAATATCTATTTATCATTTTTTTAACAAATAAAAATACAACAATTCCCAATATTTTATTCGTATATTTGTATAAAGATTTACAGAAAATCGTAATTTATAACAAAATAAAAATATATTAAATGAAAAATTTACTTAAAAAAATTGTTTCTGTTGGTGCATTTGCATTTTTGGGGCTTACATCTGCGTTTGCTCAAATCCAATTTGCAGAAGGCACTTGGGAAGAAGTACAAGCTAAGGCAAAAAAAGAAAATAAACACATATTTGTAGATGCGTATGCTGAATGGTGCGGACCTTGTAAAGCAATGGCAAAAAATGTATTTACTGCCAAAGAAGTGGGAGATTTTTATAATCAAAATTTTGTGAGCTACAAATTTGATATGGAAAAAGGCGAAGGACCTAAATTTGCCCAAAATTATCAAGTACAGGCTTATCCTACATTGATGTATTTTTCGCCTAAAGGTGAATTGGTGCATAAAGCTCTCGGTGGAAGGGCTAATGATGGTTTTGTGGAACTTGGAAAAAGTGCGATAAATCCTGCTACACAATATTATACGCTTAGGAAAAAAATGGAAAATAGCACACCTGACAAAGAAACTTTGGCTAAATTTATGGTTGCTGCCAAAGAAGCAGGTGATGAGGAAGGTGTGAAAAAAGTATCATTGAATGTAGCAAAATCAATGAAAGAAAAAGATTGGACTACTTCCTTAGAAAATGCTCAAATAGTGTTTCAAGCAATGGCAGTTGATGAAAAAATCTATGAAAAAGCTCTCAAAATGCGTCCTCAATTTGAAAAAATAGCAGGAAAAGAAATGTTTAATAATGCAGTTTTAAATAAATTTCAAGCTCCTTTTACCGAAGTTGTAAAATCAAAAAATGAAAAAGGTCTTAAAGAACTTCACGATAAAGTTGATAAAACTTTTCCAAAAGAAGACACTCAAATGATACACCTTCGTTTGGATTATGCCTATTATATGAATACAGGCAACCAAGCAAAAGGACAAGAAATTAAGGAAAAAATGGACGCTTTGAAAGCTAAAAAATAATTGAAAATATAAAAAACATAAAAAAGCCAAAAAAAATATTTTTTTTGGCTTTTTTTTTATAATTTTACTTTGAAAAAACTAAAAAAAACATAATTGTATAAAAATATATGTCAGCACTTAATTCTTTCCGTATTTTGTCCAAAAAAGATAATACAATTACTGTTGAAGTAAAAATCGTACATCCTGATGAGCATTATATGCACGCAAAACCGAATTTTGCATTACAAATTATCACAGAATTGTACGACAATATTCAAAAAGGATACATTTATAATTCAGGTTATGAATATTATCCTTTTACAAAAGAAGAAGCAAAAAACTATCTATTGCCTGATAAAAAGCAGTTTTTTGATAATCTTTTGGAAATTCAATATGGAAGAAAAATCCCAATTTCTGAAAAAGAATACAAAGAAAGACAAAAAACAAAAAACTATACTTACAAAGGTCAAAATGTAGGAATGAGTGGTGGTGGAAATGCTTATTTTCTAAATTTAGAAACAGAATGGAAACTTTTTTGTGAAGAAGCAGAAAAATATATCCAAAATGTGCAGATTACACATCTTGAAAATTATCCGCATTGGGCTGATAGTTTTGATACTTGGCTTGAATATCAACACAAATTTGAGTATGAAATTCCAGAAGAAGCCTTTGATGAACACGAATTTATTGCTCCAAGGTATATTTTAGGAATTAGCGTTTTTTCTGAATATAATTTTTTATTGCATCACGTTTTAGAAGGTTGTTCTTGGGAATCTGCGATTTATAATTTTGAATCTTATGCAAAAGAATATTTGCCAAAATACACAAATGTACCAAAAATTTTGTTGTATGATACCCAAAATACACCAAATTTAGAAAATGATTTTTTAGAAAATTGGTGGGAAAATCTTGATAAAAATTGGCAAAATATTTTTCAAAAAAACCTTTTTTTGCAAACAAATGTATTGCCTATTTATATTGTCAATGATTATAGTGGAATGATGTTAAGCGTTTTTGAGAGTCGTTTTCCTAATAAAACATTTGAAAAACCAACTTTGCACGACCTTCAAAATATGTCTAAAATGCAAGCAATTTTTGCGTCAGGTTGCGATTTGAATGATTTAAGTCCTTTGAAAATATGCCAAAATCTTAAAATTTTGGAATTGGAAGCAAATAATATTACTGATATTTTGGTGTTGGAGAATCTTACTTCTTTGCAATATCTCAATATTTATAGCAATAAAATTTCTGATACAAAAGCCTTAAAATCACTCAAAAATCTGCGTTATTTGTTTTTTGACCCACTTTTAAAACAAAATTTGGAAGATATAACAAACCTCAAAAACCTTAGAACTTTGCATTTTTTGTCTGAAAGTGAAGAAATATTTGATGCACATTTTTTAGAAAATTTGCCTAATCTTCGCAAAGTATCTGCTTGGTCGCCTGCTATCAGTAAAGAAAGCTATGCTATTATTGAAAAATTGACAGAAAATGACATTGATATTATTTGGGACACAGAACAAGAAAATTAAAATTTTAAAAATAAAATGCAAAAAAACTTTACAACAGAAGTCTGGAATAGCTTAGATAAAGAATGGCAAGATGTATTCAAATGGGCATTAGAAATGGAAAGTGATGAAAAAATTACGCCTGAAAAATTGGAAATTTTAAATAATATGACAAGTTTTGGTTTGGGTTGTTTTCAGATTGAAGACATTTCTCCTTTGCAATATTTACCAAAACTTACAGAACTTATCATTGAGGAAAATCCAATTACAGATATTTCTGCATTGCAATATTTGCCTAATTTGACTTCATTGAGTTTTACAGATAATCCAATTACAGATATTTCTGTGTTGCAACATTTGCCCAATCTGACAGAATTATATTTGAGATATAGCCAAGTTTCAGATATTTCTGTGTTGCAACATTTACCAAATTTGAAAGAAATAATTTTTCTTGAAAATAAAATTTCTGATATTTCTGTTTTAAAAAATATTCCAAATTTGGAACAATTACTTTTGTTGGAAGATGACGTTTCAGATATTTCGGTTTTGGAAAATTTATCCAATTTGACACATTTAAGTTTGGGTAATGGCAGTTTTGAAGATATTTCTGTGATAAAGAACTTATCCAAATTAGAATATTTAGATATAACAACAAAGTTAGTTAAAGATTTTTCTTTGCTAAAAAATTTCCCTAATTTAACAAATTTAGCTTTGGAAAATGAAAAAATTACAGATTTTTTGGTATTTGAACATTTACCAAATTTAGAACAATTATCTCTAAATAATTGCCAAATTGAAGACATTTCTTTTCTAAAATATTTGCCAAATATTATTTCATTAGATTTATCAAACAACAACATAAAAGATGTTTCTCCTTTGCAACATCTAACTAATTTGGATAATTTAATTTTAGAATATAATAAAATTGCGTATATCAATGTACTTCATTTAAAACATTTATCCAAATTATCGTATTTTAATTTGAGTAATAACCCAATCTTTAAAACTGAAATCAAAAAAATAAGACAGGCTTTGCCTAATTGTAATGTTGATTTTTACCAATAAAATAAATGATTTAAAAATAGGCATAAATGTCTATTCTATACATAATATTACGGTTTTTATGTAAAGCACAGATATTTATGCCTGTGAAATGTCAAATTTATTCACAATTTATACATTTCTTAATTTTTAACTAAAAAAAACTATGGCTTTTCTCTCTCAACTCTACAAAATGGTAGATTTTCTCAAAGAACAAGGAATGTTTATCAATCATTTTTGGGTAAATAATGGGGTTTCTGAAAGTGAAATTTTGGAAGTAGAAACTGCTTTGGGTTACAAATTGGACACATCAATTATTGATTTTTTCCGAGAATGTAATGGC
>JAAFIN010000231.1 GCA_013297825.1 Cytophagales bacterium | reverse complement strand
CACTCGGTCAGTTTGTTTCTAAACTCAAAAACAAGCTTGAAAGACACCAAATAAAAGTTATTATAAGAGAAGAAAGTTACACCAGCAAAGCAAGTTTTATTGATGATGATAAATTACCTGAAAAATATGAAGAAGGCAAAAAATATACTTTTTCAGGAAAAAGAGTACAAAGAGGTTTATATGTAAGCAAAGAGGGCAAAAAAATAAATGCTGATGTAAATGGAGCTTACAATATCCTGAGAAAAGAATCACCAAAGTTCTGTTATGCTTCTTTGGGGCATAATTCCGATGGTGTAGAGGGCTGGTTAATCCCGCATAAACTTGTTGTATAAATTTTATAGATATTTATATAATCTTTTATGGAATTTTAACCTAATCTGCCTCAAAAGCAGTTAAAAAACTCGTTGGGCGTACAAAAAAAACATCATTTTCTTGCAAAGTAATTGCAATAATTTGTGTTCCTTTTGTTCCCAAACGAATATTTGTGGTATTTTGTGCAGTTATTTGTGTCTGAAAAATACTTTTTCCAAATATACTTGCTGTCCATTTGAGCCAAGAAGTGCCATTTTCGGTGATGCTTTCTATCTTTGCATCACCTATGTAGCCTTGTAATGCTCCTGCTGATACTTTTATTTTTTCATTTGGTGCTAATGTGATGTGTAAAACAGGGAATATTTCCCCTTTTATTTCGTAATTCATATCAAAAATTTTGTTTCTGTAAAAGTTTGGTTACAAAAAAATCACAAAAAATTAGTAGTTACCAAAGTAATTGCTAAGAAGCCTTTAGGTAACCAAGCCATACCATTGTATTTCTGTCTTTTAGCTACTAAAATATCATTTTGTTTTTCAGTTCTACCACTACCAATGGTTTTACCTGCCATTTTTCTGCGTTCATAATCAATGATGTGTGTTTATTCTTTGTTAAATATGTGATAAGCATATTTTTAGCTTCCTCATTTTTAGCGGTTAATGTTTTGAGATATTCTATTGTTTGTGTGGATTTACCTTTCCAAAGTAATTGAAGCATATATTGGGTGTGTATTTTTCTTCCTACTTTGGATAAAATTATTGTCATTGTTTCATTTACTTTTTTTTTGAGGTGATACCAATCCAAGATATGCATAAATTTTTTTGGTTCTATGACAATTTTTGTGGAAGAATAATGTAACAACACTTTTAGTGTGTGAAAACATAGTTAAATGAGGCTTTGACAAAGACACACACTAAAAGTGTGTGCTACAAAATATCGTTTTTTTCGTTTTCCACAAAAATTGTCAGACAACCATAAAACTCTTGAAAAAATATTTCCTCAAATTGCCATAACCACGAAAGCACATCAGGAACTTCTAATTTATAGCCCAATGTACAAATTTTTTGCATTTTGTAACGTGGTTTTTTGCCATACCAAAATGCAAGCCTCAGAAATTCACGTCCATTTTTATTTTTAAAAAAATGATATATTTCTTTAAAAATTAATTTTAGGAAAAAAAACATATCTTTTTAAATGGTGAATGGTAAATGGTAAATGGAACAGCCAAAGTCTGAATCAGGATTTTAAGTTTTTTTGGATAATTCAGGATTTTTTTAAACCTTGAACTTTAAACCTTAAACCTTAAACTGTTGTGTTGCTTTTCTCAAAGCTCCCAATTTATGCGAAACCTCTTGAACTTCTGATTGTGTATTGGATTTTGCAACCACACCAGCACCAGCTTGATAGTATAATACATTTTCTTTGCTCAAAAAAGACCTTATCATAATGGCATGATTTAATTCTCCCCCAAAACTCAACCAACCAATCGCACCACCATAAAAACCTCTATTTTGAGGCTCATATTCATTGATAAGTGTCATAGCTTTGTATTTGGGCGCACCTGAAAGCGTACCAGCAGGAAATGTATCACCAAACAGCGAAAGTGCATTATTATCTTCAGAAAGTTCTGCTGTAACCTTAGAAACCAAATGTATGAGATGCGAATAATATTGAATTTCTTTTAATTTGGCAACTTTTATATGCCTTCCGTGTCTGCTAAGGTCATTGCGAGCCAAATCCACCAACATAATATGTTCTGCGGTTTCTTTCACATCTTGGGCGAGTTTTTCAGCCAATTCTGCATCTTGGGAATCATTGCTTGTACGCCTAAATGTGCCTGCGATTGGGTGAATTTCTGCAATTTTATTTTTAATCACTAATTGTGCTTCTGGCGAAGACCCAAATATTTTGAAATTTCCATAATCAAAATAAAACAAATAAGGTGATGGATTGATAGAACGCAATGCCCTATAAAGCTGAAAATCATCTCCTTGAAATCCTTGTGAAAATTGCCTTGATAATACCATTTGAAATACATCACCTTTTCTGCAATGTTCTTTGGCTTTTTCAATGATATTTGCAAAATCTTCATCTTGCATATTTGCCTTTTCTTCGCCTATAAGCTCAAAAGGATATGTTGGAAAACTTTGGTGTTGAATTTTTTGCAAAACTTCGTTTAATCTGCTTTCTGTATTTTCAGGCAAATGTTCAAAAACATACATTTCATTATTAAAATGATGAATTACCACCACAAACCTATATGCTTTGTAACACATATCAGGGATTTTGCGTGCATCATTTTGGTATGTTTTGATGTCCAACTCCTCAAAATATCGCACTGCATCATAACTTGAATACCCAAAAAGTCCATTGGTAGGAAAATTAAAAGGTAATTTTTCTATTTCAAATTTTTTGGTAAAAATATCAAATTGTTCTAATACTTCTTTTTTATCGTTGATAGATTTTTTTTGTGGTTTTTGACCAAAAAAATGCGTAAAAATTGTTTCATTTTCAACCCTAAATTCTGCCAAAGGCTCAAATGCTAAGAAAGAAAGGCTATTGTCTGCACTATGATAATCGGAACTTTCCAAAAGAATTGCATTTTGAAAATGGTCTCTAATTTTGAGATAAACGCTTACAGGCGTGAGCGTATCAGCTAATAATTTTTGGTAGTGTGTGGTTAGTTTCAAAAGAAAATGTATGTTTTTTGTCTATTATTGGTATTAAAAAATGCTTTTATAACTGCAAAAGTACCACAAAAAATATAATATAACCGCTTAAATCTATAAGGTTTTTTTAAAAACCTTATAGATTTGAAAAGACAAAAAATCTTATTCCTTTACCAATTTATCCACCAACGCATTAAATTCTCGTTGCCATTCTTCATAATGCACGCCTGTCGCAGGACCTGAAAATCCTGTATGAATATGACGAACTTTGTCGTTTTTGTCAATAAAAATTGTGGTTGGATAGGCATTTACACCATTGAGCATAGGCAAAGTTTCAGAAGCAGATTGTTTTTCATTCACGCCAGCAATCAATAAAGTATAAGGAATTTGAAGGCGTTTTTGGAGTTTTTGGACACGAGCAGAGGCTTGTGCAAATTCAGCACTGCGTTCATAACACAATCCAATAATTTCAATGCCTCTTTTTTGGTTTTTTTTGTACCAATTAGCTAAATAAGTGCTTTCATCAAGGCAATTAGAACACCAAGAACCCATTAGTTGAATGATTTTAACCTTTTTTTCAAATTTTTTATCTGAAAAAGCTACTTTTTCACCTGCCAAATTCGGAAAATTAAAATCAATTTTTTCAAAACCTTCTTTCAAATAGGTAAGTTTGGAGGCATCAGGCAAGGAGGCATTTGGATTGCGTTTTCCTTTGATAATTCTTTTTGCACCTCTTGCACTGATAAATTCAGCTTTCAAACTGTCATTTTCTATGGTGCCTTTTACCAAAACCGCACTATACGCCCCAAATGACGACAACACAAAATTATTTCCTGAAACCTCGCCTGCAATGTAGCGATAATCACCTGTTGGTGTAAGAAAACTACCTTCTGTTTCTTGAATTTGTTTGTTTTCTTTTTGGGAAAATTCGCCTACTGCATTTGAAACTTTGCCTTTGTCATCAATGAATTGAATGTCCCAACGTCCTGCAAGTTTTTCATTTTTGGTAGCTTTTGGAAGGGAAAATTTTTGTAAATGTTTGATTTTTTTTGCCTTGTAAGTGATGGTGCGACTTATTTTTACATCATTTTTGTTGTAACTTCTTTCCCATTGAAAAATAAGATTTTCATTGTCAATTTTTTTGATAAAAAGCACACTTTCAAAAATATCCATATACAAATGCAAAGAATCTTCGCCACGTTTTTCTACCCTGTCAAAAGCTAATTTTTCGCTTCCATTGCGTACAAAAGCATTTTTTTCTTGATTTTCAAAAGAAATGATAAAAGGAAATTTTTGGTTTTTGTCCTCAATTTCAAATAAAAAATTGCCTTCTAACAACACCCCACCCCTTACCCCTCCCCAGAGGGGAGGGGAAAATACAGCTTTGCTGTTTAGATTTCTATTAAAAGAAGTGTTATTTAATGATAAAAAAGGCAAGAAAATAAAAAGAATAATATACTGAAATTTCATATAAGGGGAAAGGAAAAAGGTGTAAGGGGAAAGTACAAAATACAAAAATACAGAGATTATTTTGATAATATCAGTTTTTTAGTTTATGGTTTAGACTTGCCAATACTTAAAACCTTACAGATTTAAGAGATAATTAACATTTGAGTATCATATATAAAACAAGTATTTTTTTAGAATATATTTTAAAGAAAAGAAACAGCCAGATTCTTAAGCAGGATTTTTAGGATTTAAAGATTAACAGGATTTTTTATTAAACTTTGAACTTTAAACCTTAAACTTTAATTTTGTATGTTTTTTTGATAAACAATTATGCAAATATGAAGTTCATTATATTTGACAAAAAATAAAAAAAAGCATCATACCAAAATGAAAGTAAGTGATTTTTTGAGCATATATAAAAAAGATAGTTTTATTCAAGTGCTGACCACATACCTTGACCAAAGACACAAATCTTTGCGTATTACAGGAATGGTAGGAAGTATGGACGCAACAGTGATTGGGGCAATTTACCAAATACGCAAGGAAGAAGCAAATGGTGCATTGGACAATTATGTGTTTGTGATGAATGACCGAGAAGAAGCGTATTATTTTCAAAATGACCTTCAAAATCTCCTTCCTGATGAAAGTGTGCTTTTTTTTCCTGCGTCTTACAAACGCCCTTATCATTTTGAAGAAGTAGAAAATGCCTCTGTCCTCCAACGTGGCGAAGTATTAAATGCCATTAGCCAAACCATTTCCAAAAATAAAAAAGATTTTATCGTTATCACCTATCCAGAAGCCCTCGCTGAAAAGGTAATTGATAAAAAAAGTCTTGTAGAAAATACTTTTGTGGCAAAAGTTGGCGAAAATGTAGGAATGGATTTTATTGTGGAAATTTTGTTAAGTTACGAATTTGAACGCAATGATTTTGTGTATGAAGCAGGGCAATTTTCGGTAAGAGGAGGAATTATTGATATATTTTCGTATTCCGCAGAATATCCTTATAGAATTGAATTTTGGGGAGATGAAATAGACAGTATTCGCAGTTTTGACCCACTTACACAGCTTTCCATTGACCAACTGAATTTTGCAACTTTAATTCCTAACATACATACACGCCTTACATATGCCACACGTGAAAGTTTTTTTGAATTTTTGCCTGATAATACGCTTGTTTGGACAAAAGATTTACAAGGAGTTTTTGATTATACCAAAAAATATTTTGAAAAAGTAGAAAGTTATTACGAAAATCTTATTCCAAAAGATGCAAATGCAAAAGAAGGTAGCGTACAAATGCTTACTGACCCTAAGATTTTATTTGAAAATGAAGAAAGCCTAAAAAATCAATTATTGCCTTTTCCTAAAATAGAATTTGGTAAAAGATTTTTGTTTCCTAATAGCCAAAAAGTAGAATTTTTTGCTTCGCCTCAACCTTCTTTTAACAAAAATTTTGTGTTGCTTTCTGAAAATTTACAACGCAATCAACACGAAAATTATATTAATTTCATTGCTTCTGATTCCATCAAACAAACAAACCGCTTAGAACAAATTTTTGAGGAAATAAATCCCAATCTAAAATTTGAAGTATTGCCCATTTCCCTAAGAGATGGATTTATTGACCATCAGCGAAAAATCGTTTGTTATACTGACCACCAAATATTTGAACGTTATCACCGTTATCACGCCAAAGAAAAATATTCTAAAAGCAAAGCAATTACTTTAAAAGAACTCAAAAGCCTACAAGTAGGCGATTATGTTACGCATATTGAATACGGAATTGCGAAATTCGCAGGAATGGAACGCAAAGAAGTAGATGGTGTAACGCAAGAAATGGTTAGATTGGTGTATAAAAATAATGATTTGCTTTTTGTAAATGTGCATACACTTCACAAAATTTCCAAATATTCAGGAAAAGATGGCGTAGCTCCCAGCATTTCAAACCTTAATTCGCCAGAATGGGAAAATAAAAAGAAAAAGGTAAAAAAACAATTACAAGATATTGCAGAGGATTTGATAAAACTTTATGCCAAACGAAAGGCAAAACTTGGTTTTGGGTTTTCAATGGATAGTTATCTTCAACTTGCTTTGGAATCTTCTTTTTTGTACGAAGAAACGCCAGACCAAGCCAAAGCAATTAACGACATCAAAAACGATATGCAAAAACCTTATCCAATGGATAGATTAGTGTGTGGTGATGTGGGTTTTGGCAAAACAGAAGTTGCAATTCGTTCTGCATTTAAAGCGGTTTGTGATAGCAAACAGGTTGCGGTGCTTGTGCCAACTACGATTTTGGCAATGCAACATTTTCGTACTTTTTCCGAAAGATTAAATAATTTGCCTTGTAATGTGGCTTGTATTAGTCGTTTTACATCTGCAAAACAAGTTACCGAAACTTTGAAAAAATTAGCTAATGGTGAAGTAGATATTATCATTGGTACGCATAAATTGGTAAGCCAAAAAGTGAAATTTAAAGATTTGGGTTTGTTGATTATTGATGAAGAACAAAAATTTGGGGTAAAAACAAAAGACAAGCTCAAAGAAATCAAACCAAATGTAGATATTCTAACACTTACCGCAACGCCAATTCCAAGAACATTGCATTTTTCGCTCTTAGGTGCAAGAGATTTATCCATTATTGCAACACCTCCACCCAATCGCCAACCTGTCAATACAGAAGTACATACTTTTAATGATGTGGTTATCAGAGATGCCATAAGTTTTGAATTGCAACGTGGCGGACAGGTGTTTTTTGTGCATAATCGTCTTAGTGATATTGACAGCATTGGCAATCTTATCCTAAAACTTGTTCCAGAGGCTCGTATAGGCATAGCACACGGACAAATGGAAGGTTCAAGGTTGGAAAAAATAATGATGAAATTCATTGAAGGAGATTATGATATATTAGTTTCTACCAATATTATTGAATCAGGTTTGGACATTGCAAATGCGAATACCATTATTATCAATCACGCACAAATGTTCGGAATGTCAGACCTTCACCAAATGCGTGGGCGTGTTGGGCGTTCCAATAAAAAAGCATTTTGTTATCTATTAGCACCTGCGTCAATGCTTTTGACTACAGATGTACGCAAAAGATTAGGAACTTTGGAGGAATTTTCGGATTTGGGAGATGGTTTTAAAGTCGCAATGCGTGATTTGGATATGCGAGGAGCAGGCAATATGTTGGGTGCAGAACAAAGTGGATTTATCAATGATTTGGGTTTTGAAACGTATCACAAAATATTAGACGAGGCAATAAGGGAATTGAAAGAAAATGAATTTAAAGACCTTTTTGCATCTGAAATTGACCCAAATGAAATTCACAATGATTGTAACATAGAAACCGATTTGCCTGTTATTATCCCAGAAAATTACATCAAAAACCTTACAGAAAGGCTTACAATTTACACGCAACTTGATGACATTACTCACGAGGAAGAATTAGAGAAATTCCAAAGTGATTTGAAAGATAGGTTTGGCGAATTGCCACACGAATTGCTTACATTGATGGAAGTAGTACGTTTGCGTTGGTTGGCTGAAAAACTTGGTTTTGCAAGGCTTTTATTAAAAGGAAATCAAATAAAAGCATATTTTGTAGAAAAACCTGATTATTTTTCTTCTGATAGGTTCAAAAAGGTAATGTTTTTTATGCAAAAAAATCCAAA
>JAAFIN010000230.1 GCA_013297825.1 Cytophagales bacterium | reverse complement strand
TTGAATGGTAAATGGTGAATGAAACAGCCAAATTTTAATGTTAAATGATAAATGTTAAATAATGAAACAGCCATTTTTTTAATGGTAAATGAAATAACCAAATTCAATGTTGAATGAAATACAAAATATAATTTAAAAATTAGGAATTATTTTAAAAATAATTAAAATAAAATTTGGATAATCCAAATTTTATTTGTAAAAATTTACCATTCACCATTCACCATTTTTATTAAACTTCTTCTGCTACTACAGTTTGAACTTCTGGAATCATACGTTTTAGGAGGTTTTCAATGCCCATTTTGAGGGTAATGCTTGCAGAAGGGCAACCACTACAAGAGCCTTGCAAAGAAACCGTAACTTTTCCCTCCTCAAAAGAGCGAAAATTGATAGCACCACCATCTTGTTCTACCGCAGGACGCACATATTCATCTAATATTTTGCGAATACGAAGGTTTATTTCAGGTTCATTTTCGCTGGGTGCGTTTTCGTGGAGTAGGGCAGAAGCAAAAAGCGGTTTATTAGCGTCCAAATATTCTTTTAGAAATGCTTTGAGTTCTGGGGCAACTTCGTGCCAATCAGCTTCTTCACTTTTGGTCAGGGTGATAAAATTATTCATTACAAAAACCCTTTTAATAAAATCAAATTCAAAAAAAGCCTTTGCAAGTGGTGATTCTTCTGCACTTTCTTTGGTTGGAAAATCAAATGTAATGCCTTCTGGCACTAATAAAAAATTTGCAACAAATTTTAAAGATTGTGGATTTGGATTTGCCTCTGTGTAGAGTGTAACGTGTTTTGGTATGCTGTTCATATTTTTTTAATTTTTTAGGAAAACAACATTTTTTTAAGCATAAAAATTCCTTTCAAAATAACTTTTATATTTTGTGTGGTTTTATAAAATTATTAAGAAATTTATTTTTGAGCTTTTGAACACTTTTAAACCTTTTGAACGTTAAAAAAAATTTGGTTTTCATAAAAATATGCTTAACTTTGCACCTTTAAAATTAAATTAGTTAATTATTTATTCAAAATTTTAAATTTTAGCAGAAATGTCTAATATTTCAGCACAAGAAGTGAACAGATTGCGCCAAATGACTGGCGCTGGTATGATGGATTGTAAAAAAGCACTCGTAGAAGCTAATGGCGACTTTGAGGAAGCAATCACTATTCTCCGCAAAAAAGGTCAAAAAGTATCAGCTAATCGTGCAGACCGTGAAACTACTGAGGGAGCTGTACACGTTCACATTAGCGAAGATGGCAAAAAAGGTGTGCTTGTTGCACTTAATTGTGAAACTGATTTTGTGGCTAAAAATGAAGACTTTGTAAAATTAGGCACAGAAATCCTCGCTTTGGCAGTAAAAGAAAATCCTGCTGACCTTGCAGCACTTAACCAACTTGTAATTGATGGCTCACGTTCAGTAGCAGAATATATTACTGAATATGTAGGTAAAATCGGTGAAAAAATTGAAGTTACAGCTTACCACGCAGTTCAAGGCGACCAAGTAGCAAGTTATATTCACTCTAATAATAAAGTAGGCGTACTTGTACCTTTCAATAATACTTATGGTGATGATGTAACTGAATTGGGCAAAGATATTGCTATGCAAATTACTGCAATGAAACCTGTTGCGGTGGATAAAGATGACGTAGATGCGTCAATGGTAGAGCGTGAAATTGAAATCGGTAAAGAACAAGCTCGCCAAGAAGGCAAACCTGAAGCTATGTTGGAAAAAATTGCATTGGGTAAATTGAATAAATTTTACCAAGAAAGCACACTTCTTAACCAAGCATTTGTAAAAGATAATAGCAAAACTATTCGTCAAGTAATTGCAGAAGTGGGCAAAGACATTACTATTCCTAAATTTGTACGTGTTTCTATTGGATAATTTTTTTTATTCAAAAAAAATATAAAACATAAAAAAAATCCTTTTTCTCTCAAAAGAAAAAGGATTTTTTTTTATTATGCTGATAATTTTTGAATGAAATCTAATTTTATTTGGCTGTTTTATTCACAATTTACCATTCACAATTATTCCCAGCTCATTGTAATTGTTTTTAAATCACTCAAAAAGCCTTTTTCTTGTGAAAAAACAACACTTTTTGAATTACGTTTTATCATAATAGGTGATTGTGGAGAATCTGGGCTTGCTTTTGGGTTGATTTCCAAAGAAGTAAATTTTTTCCAATCAATTTTTTTATCCATTTTGATAAAATCTTTCAAAGGAAGTGTTTTATTTTCACCGTCCAAATTTAAGTTTAGTTTTTCTGTTTTTTTATCAAAACTAAATTTGACTGCCTTGCCATTTTCTGACAAAGACCACATTTTTTCTTTTTTGAGATATTCCACACGCAAAGGCTCTTTTTGAGCAGTGGAAGTAAGCATTATATTTTTTCCGCTTTCAGGAGCAAGTTGCGAAATAAGCAACACAAATATAAACATGGAATAGTCCATTGCGTTCATAGCTTTAAATTTTTTTTTTATGAAATAAAAGAATAAGGAGTTTTTTTAGGTAATTATCAAATAATCACAAACAATATTACGATTTTTTTGAATTAAATTCATAGATTTTTAATTTTTCTTTGAAATTTTCTAAAAAATCTTAATTTTGATATTATTTTTGCAAAAATTTTATCAAACATTTGCTTAAAAACCATTTTTAATATTAAAAAACAACTATTTTATTTATGAGCAATCTCCAAGAAAAAAACTACGTACTTAATAATCTTCCATTTCGCCCTGCAAAGCCTCGCAATGAAGGTCTTACAATGGTAATGGACAAAGGTCTTAGCACTCGTGAGGCAGAGGATTTGATAGAATCTTCTGGCGAATTTATAGATATGATAAAACTCGGTTGGGCTACTTCGTATGTAAGCCCACATCTCCAAAAAAAATTGGACGTGTATAAATCCGCAGGAATACCTTTTTATTTTGGGGGAACGTTATTTGAGGCTTTTATCATTCGTGGTCAATTTGAGGATTATCGCAGAGTATTGGATAAATATGAAATGCCTCTTTGTGAAGTTTCTGATGGTTCTATTGAACTCAATCACGAACAAAAATGTAAGTACATTGAATTACTCGCCAAACAAACTACTGTTCTTTCAGAAGTTGGTTCAAAAGATGCTGAAAAAATCCTTGCTCCTTACGAATGGATTGAACTTATGCAAAAAGAACTTCAAGCTGGTGCGTGGAAAGTGATTGGTGAGGCACGAGAAGCTGGTAATGTGGGTTTGTTTAGAGATACAGGCGAAGTGAGGCAGGGTTTGGTAAAAGAAATTATACATACCATTCCTGCGGATAGGATTATTTGGGAAGCTCCCCAAAAATCACAACAAGTATGGTTTATAAAACTTTTGGGTGCTAATGTTAATCTTGGTAATATAGGCACTCACGAGGTAATTCCATTGGAAACATTGCGTTTGGGCTTACGTGGTGATACATTTTCACATTTTTTGGGGGGAAATATTGTGAATTAAATGGGTTTGAAAAGTTCAAAGTTTAAGGTTCAAAAAGCTCAAAAACAAAAACTTTTATCAATTCATATTAATTTGGTTATCTTCTTAACTTCTTAATTCTTAAACTTTTTGAATTTTTTATTACTTTGAACTTTTGAATTTTTTGAACCTTAAACTTTAAACCTTAAACTTTCTATGTTTGAAGGACAATCTCCTGACAATTACGAACAAAAATGTCTTTGTGTGTTGGTGTTAGATGTATCAGGCTCAATGTCAGGCGAGCCAATGAACCAACTCAACAAAGGCTTACAAGAGTTTCAAAAAGCGGTTTTAGAGGATTTTGTGGCATCACAACGCCTTGAAATTAGCTTGGTTACTTTTGGAAATGATGCCAAATGTGTGCAACAACCTGCTTTGGCTGGTGCTTTTACAATGCCTAATTTGGTGGCTAATGGCTCTACAAAATTTGTGGAAGGTGTGCGTATGGCTTTGAATTTGGTGGAAAATCGCAAAAATTGGTACAAAGAAACAGGACAAAATTATTATCGCCCTATGGTTATTGTCATCACTGATGGTGAGCCTGACCCTGACCAAGACATCAGAGGGCTTGCTAATGAAATTGGTCTTGCTGGACAACAGAAAAAAGCTATGTTTTATGCGTTGGGTGTAAAAGGTTATAACCACAATAAACTTTCGTCAATGTTTGGAAATCCTCCACCTCTGCCTTTGGACGGTTATAAATTCTCTGAATTTTTTACGTGGTTAAGCAATAGCATTGGCATTATTACTAAATCCAAAGAAGGCGAAATGCTGTCTTTGCCTCCTGTAAGCGGTTGGTCGCAGATACAAATGTAATGGTGAATTGTAAATGGTGAATGGTAAATGAAACAGCCAAATAAGAGCAGGATTTTTAGGATTTTAAGATTAACAGGATTTTATTGAACTTTAAGCCTTAAACTTTAAACCTTAAACCCTGAACTTTTTACTTTTGTTCAAAAACGAATTTACTTGCGTGCCACACATCATGACGTTTTGCGTTGGTGGGTGATGCACGCAATTCTTGGTCACCAATCCAAAGAAAAACATTGTCATACCAATGTATAAATTCATACGTGCCATTGTCATCTACTTTGTAACCTTTTGGCAAAAAAATATCTACAAGACTTTGTTTTTGTTCTTCTTGGGTGATATTTTCTTTTTCAGAAAAAACTTTATAATAAAAATCTTTTTTGTGAATGTAGGTTAATACGTGATATTCTTTGTTGTTTTTTTGCCAATGCCCCATTTCGCTTTGCGTAACCAATTCATCAGAAGTTACATCTTCCATTTTCATCACATTATCCCAAAGTAAATTTCCCTTTTTGTCCCAAGCTACTACAATCGTATAAGCAAAATGATATTCATTTTTTGGCAAAGTACGATTATAATAATTTTGGTAATAATAAGGATTCATACCTGCGCGTGCCATTGTAGGCGAACCCACACCATAATTATTAAAAGCACTATTATTTGACTGAAAAGGAGCAATTTGAGGTGAATAAGCGTCCCATTTTAGAATAATCTGGTCTTTGTCAAAATAAAAACGTGGGTCTAATAACATTCTGCGTGAAAGTGTATAAGGTTTTTTGTCTTTTAGGGCTTGTTGGGCTTTTTTTCTAAGTTTTTCAGCCCTTCTTTTTGGAAGATGATTAAAATAATTTTCCAAATACGCAAAACCTTTATAATTCATTTGGGTTTGTGTGTCGTTGTTGAATTTTGCCCAATAAATACCTTCTACAAAGTCAGTACAATTTTCGTTGTAAGTACCAAAAATCCACGAATTTTGGGCATCTTCTGAAAATATTTTCGCTTCAAAATAATTTTTATCACTTTTTTTGTCCTCATCTTTCACTTTCCAACGCACACGTCCTCCAATAATAGGTGAATGTGGATAAATAAACATATCACAATTACGCCCTCCTGTGTGTTTGCTCACAAAATAAACCCCATTCCCAGAGGCTTTTCCTTGCAAATGACGTATATTTTCGGAATCCTTAAACATAGAATATGCAGGCAAAAGTTTTACGATATTGTCCTCAAAACTCATCTGCAAGGCGAAAGTTTTTCCATTGTCATTAGCAGTGATATAAAGCGTTTGCATAGAAACGTGATAATCCACAATATCAGCTTTCAGTGGCATTTCTGCGGTGTGCATTTGGGTTGAATAATCCTTTAAATCAATTTTAAAAACCCAAAATTTCTTTCTTTCTGTGGTATTTTGGCAAAGGATAAATGCTTGTTGTTCTTGTGAATTATAAAAATGCGTAGTATTTCGCACAAACTCATAAGGAAAAACCACTTGTAATGATTTCAATACATTAAGATTGGTGTCCAAAATATCAATAATACAGGCTTTATCAGCATTATAAGATGTTTTTTTCTCAATTTTATAAGTAATAAGTCCTTTTTTTTCAAGGTTTATGTACCCAAATTTGTGCTGTTCGTGATAAGGGCTTTCATAGGAATATCTATTTTGGAAAATAAATTGTGCCAAGGTATTTTTTGGAAAAAAATTAGCACAAATTATGAAGAAAATGGTAAAGATTTTTGTATTCATGTTATTTAAAATAAAAATTGAAAAATCTCCTTTTTCTCCTCTCTTTCTGGAGAGGTTGGGAGAGGTGAAAACTTAACTTTTGCTAAGGTAAGGAAAAAAATTGAAAAAAAATTAAAGATTTTAAAATAAAAATATTATTTGGTTTTTAACGTTTTTTTAACATTAAAATAGTGATAAATAATATAAAATTCTAAAAAATAAATTTTACAAAAGTGTTTTTTTAAAATAAAACACTTTTATAAAAGCTCTTAATATGTTGTTAATAATAAAAAAAGTGTAATAATCTTGTAACGAAATGACACAAAAAGGTGTATATGTATATGTAACTTGTGAATAAAACATTTCACATATACAAAAAAATATTTAATTACCTTCTTTTAAACATTTTAATTTTTCTCTATTTCTAAAAAAATGAAAAAATTACTTCTTTCTGCGTTGTTTATCTTCGCAATCGCTTTTAGTGCTGATGCACAAACTCGTTTCGGTGTGAAAGCTGGTCTTAACATCGCAAGCCAATCATATTCTTCAAATAGTGGTGGCACAAAACCAACTATGTCTTCAGTAATAGGTTTCCATGTTGGTGGATTTGCTGAAATTGGCATTTCTAAAGGATTTTATGTTCAACCTGGTTTGTATCTTTCTTCTAAAGGTGCAAAAGCAAAATTCGGAAGTGCAGAAGCTACTGCGACACCAATGTACTTAGAAATCCCTGTGAATTTTGGTTATGCAATTGATATTGCAGAAGGTGCAAAATTACACTTCTTAACTGGTCCTTATTTGGCTTATGGCATTGGCGGTAATATCAAAACAAAAGGAACTGGTGCTGATGAATCTAAATCTATCAAATGGGGTAGTGATAAAAACAACTCTGACCTTAAACCAATGGATTTTGGTTGGAATGTGGGTGCAACTGTTGAATATAAAAGCTTTTTGTTTGGCTTGCAATATGGTCTTGGTTTATCTAATATTGCAGTTGGAGATGGTGAAACTTCAAAAAATAACGTACTTGGCATTTCAGTGGGTTATGTATTTGGTGGAAAATCTGAATAATCAAATATTTGATTAAAAGATAAATAAAAAATACCTTCTAATTTTTAATGAAAATTAGAAGGTATTTTTTATTTAAAAAAAATTATTGATTGCTTTTATAATCTCTCCAATCACGCCAAGTAATCCAAAAATAATAATACATCAATATTTGGGGTAAAATCAAAAGATGTATGCTATTTATAATCCAAGCTATATAGTTGTTTTCAAAAGAATTAATAATGGCAAATAAAGGCAAAAAAATAACACAGGACGTAATCAGTCCAATACTTCCAAAAAAATGAAGTTTTCGGTGTTTGTCAAGCTGTTCAAAATAATTCCAAGCACGTGTAGAAGCACTACAAATGAATTGCATAATACCAATCCAAAACTGTAAAACAAACAACACTAATATGTAAGAATCCCATATTTTTTCAAAAAATAAATATCCAAAAACAAACCAAAATAATACGCCTGTATTTCCTACAACCAAAAAAATTTGCACACCAAAATCTATGTGCAAAAGGTCATTTTTATAAGATGGATTTTCCATATTTTATGATACTTTTTTAAAATAATGCCAAGTAATCCAAAAATAATAATACATCAATATCTGGGGTAAAGCCAAAATCTGTGTCCATAAAATTATTGACTTTGTTATTGATTTGTTGCTATTTTCAGGGTCAGCAAAAAATAATGCAATCAACACAACCATACCCACGAAAAAGTGAATTTTTCGGTGATTATTTAGCAAGGGGTTATTTAGTACAAAATGTGGAATTATACTAAAACTTAATTGAATAGCCCCAATAATTATTTGTGAATACAATAAACCAATAAGTGCAGGGCTTAACATATCATTGTAAAATGCCAATGCAAACAATACAAGAAATATAAAACAAGTGCTGATGCTTATTAAAATAGCTTGCACCCAAAAATCAATTTTTAGCCACAAAGCATTACGCACAAAAAATGAGTTTTCCATAATTTATTTCATTTTTTAATAAACCAAAAATATTGTGTTTTTTTTTAATTTCCAATCATTCA
>JAAFIN010000023.1 GCA_013297825.1 Cytophagales bacterium | reverse complement strand
CACCTGCTACACAAGAAAGTAGTGGTATGAAAGATGTACGTACATTTACCGCACAAGGCATAGAAGACCCAACCGCTACGCTAACAGTATCTTTTACAATATTTGGTTTTCACGGAATGGTACAATCAACCAAAGGATTGTATTATATAGACCCTTACAGCACACCTGATACAAGGTATTATATGGTGTATTTTAGACGTGATTATATCAATAAAGAAAGAGCATTTCAAACATTGGCAGGTTGTAAAAATCTTGATGAAACTACAAAAATTGATGAACACGACCACAAAGATGATAAGAAAGACGATAAGAAAGGCGAAATTAAAAAAGATAGCCCACAAAATGGTGCAAATAGCGGAACATCTGCTCGTCCATCAGGAACACAATTACGTAAATATAGAATTGCTTATTCTTCTACGCTGAACTATACTAATTTTCACGGAAATAGAGTAGGTGCTACAACTGACCCAGCCCGCATTGTGGCAGCGAAAAATGCAATTACTATAACTACAAATCGCATAAAAGCTATTTATGAAAAAGAAGTTGCTGTAACTTTTGAACTACTTTTAAATGACCTTGCCATCTCTACCAATAACAACACAAATGGTCTAAACAACGCAGGTGGCAATCCTACTTTACCAGGCGGAGCATCAAATCCAAATGCGCTTATCAACCAAAATCAAGTACTTGCAGACCAAGTTTATACTGATGCTGGTTATGATATAGGACACGTAGTGAGTACAGGTGGAGGTGGAATAGCAGGTTTGGGTGTTGTATGTACTTCAGGACAAAAAGCAAGAGGTGTTACAGGTAGTGACCAACCTATCAATGATGCGTATGATGTAGATTATGTAGCTCATGAGGTAGGACACCAATTTAATTGTCCACATACTTTTAATGGTACAGTGGGTTCATCTTGTGGAAATCAACGTTCTGCTTCTGATGCTTATGAGCCTGGTAGTGGAACGACTATTATGGCGTATGCAGGTATTTGTGGTGCTGATGATGTACAACAACAATCCCAAATATTTAATGCAACAAATAATGGTGCAAGTGACCCATTTTTTCATACAAAAAGTTATGATAGAATTCTTCAATTAACAGTTGATGGGCAAAGTATTATTTTTGGGTCTTCACCTGCTAATACCTGCCCTGTTACTACCAATACAGGCAATGCTGTACCTGTTATCACAATGCCTGCTGGTGGTTGGGTAATTCCTATCAGCACGCCATTTGATTTAACTGCTTCAGCTACTGACGCAAATAACAATCCTTTAACCTATTGTTGGGAACAATTTGATTTGGGTCCTGCGAGTAGTCTTGCAACTGCCAATCCAAACGCACCATTGTTCAGGTCATTGCCTCCTACTGTAAGCCCTACACGTACATTTCCACGTCTTACAGATTTGATAAATAATACAACAATGCTTGCTGAAACATTGCCTACAGTAACAAGACCATTAAATTTTAGATGCACAGTAAGAGATAATCAACCTGTTGCTGGTGTGGAATATGGATTAGTAACTTTTAGTGCAACTTCTTCCGCAGGTCCTTTTGTGGTAACAGTACCAAATACTAACCTTTCGTGGGCAGGCGGTAGCACCCAAACCGTTACTTGGAACGTAGCAGGAACAACAGGTAATGGCGTAAATTGTGCGAATGTTCGTATCAGACTTTCTACTGATGGCGGTCTTACATATCCTACTGAAATATTGGCAAGTACGCCTAATGATGGCTCACACGCTATTATAGTGCCTAATATTGCTACCACAACAGCACGTATTAGAGTCGAAGGTGTGGGAAATATCTTCTTTGATATTTCTGATACTAATTTTACAATTACGCCTTCTGCACCTGATTACACGCTTACCTCAACTGCAACTACGCAAACTGCTTGCGCACCTGCTAATGCAGTATTTCCTTTGACACTTACTTATTTGTCTGGTTTTAATAATCAGTTTAATTTGTCAGTAGCAGGGTTGCCTTCTGGTGCAAGTGGTGCGTTTTCATTAACTAATCCAATTACACCATCAGGTGCAAGTGCAAATGTTAATTTAACCATAAGTGGCACAGGAAGCGTAACATCTGGTACATACAACCTTACTGTTACCTCAACAGGTGGAACTGTAAGCAATAAAACAATACAACTTACACTTAATGTAACAAATGGCGTATTAAATCCTCCTGCATTGGCATTGCCAACCAATAACAATCAAAATGTATCTATCAAACCACTCATTGATTGGGCTGATGTAGTTGGTGCAACAAGTTACGACCTCCAAATCGCAACAAATGCAGGTTTTACAGCAGGTTTGCAATCATTTAATAACCTGACTGCTTCTGATTATACACCTGTTACTGCACTTATGCCTAATAGCACTTATTTTTGGCGTGTAAGGTCAAAATCTGCTTGTTTAACAAGTAACTATAGCAATGCTTTTAGTTTTAAAACTGCTAATACCATTTGTAGAACTTTTGTAGGTGGTGCAACTGGTAATATTACAGACAATAGCACTTCAAATTTTGTGTTGAATATTGGTGAAAATAATATCATTAGTAGCTTAGAATTGCGTAATTTGAGAGGAACTCACCAATCTTTTGGGGATTTGGTGGTAAGAATTATAAGCCCTGCCAATAAAACCATTGTACTTTGGGACGGATTATGCACAGGAAACCAACCATTTAACCTAAATATCGCAGATGGCAGTGGTGCTTTTGCTTGTGCAAACCTTAATGCTGGTGCGTCTTTTGCCCCTGCTAATCCGCTTTCTGGTTTTTCAGGTGATTTTATTGAAGGAAATTGGACACTTCAAATCCAAGATAAAACCGCAAATAATACAGGTTCTATTTCTAATTGGGAACTTTATATGTGTCTTGATGGTAGCAATACGCCTCCAACTGCTGACAATAATACAGTTACAACCAATGAAGATGTAAATTTTACATTCTCTACTGCACCATTTAATCAATATTATAATGATATAGATGGACAATTATTAGCAAAAGTACGTATTTCTAATATTGCACTTTCAACAGGTGATACATTATTCTTCAATAATCAAAGAGTAACCGCAACTACTGTAATTGCAGTTGCTGACCTTAACAAACTTGTGTATAAACCTGCTCCAAATGCTTTTGGTGCTAATCGTGCAAGATTTAATTTTGATGTAAGCGATGGTTTTGCTTATAGCATTTCAAGTTATTTGATGGTTATAAATGTAAATCCTGTAAATGACCCTCCTATTGTCATCAATAGAGGTCTTACTACTTTCCCACAAGATGTGCCATATTATATCATTGATAATTCTTTGTTGAGTGCAACTGATGTAGAAGACACACCACTTGGCAGACCTGTTACTTTTGTGCTGGGAAGTGTGCCTGCACAAGGTAGATTGATGAATGGTAATACAGCACTTGCAGTTGGTGGTACATTTACACAAACAGACATCAACGCAAACAACATTAAATTTATTCCTAATAATTTTAGTTCAGAAGTTACTGATGCTTTTCAATTTGTGGCAAGAGATAGCGAAGGCGCACAAACTGCTAACCAAACATTCAACATTAGAATATTGAACAGCACTGATATAGGCAATGTATTTGCATATCCAAATCCAAGTAGTGAATTTTTCTCTGTAAAAATCAACCTTCCAAGTACTTCCAAAGCTACTTTTGAGGTATTTGATGCATCAGGAAAACAAATCAAAAACTTAGATATTCAAAGAGAAGTAGGTATGATATCTGCTAATCCTGATGTACCAAATGCGTCAGATTATAGAATATCTTTCAAAGACGAAGCAAAAGGTACTTATATGCTCAAAATTAAAGTTGGAGGCAAAACATTTACCAAAAAATTATTAAAAATCTAATTTCTAATAATTTTTAAAAAAACAAAAAAAAACCTTTTAATTTCAAAAATTAAAAGGTTTTTTTTATTTTGTGTTTTGGTTTATTTTTCCAATGTTGGATGTTTTTATTTATATTCCAACTTTCTTTTTCAAATCCGCTAAAAATTTTTCAGCAACTGATTTATCAACAAAACGGATAGTTACATTATCCTTTTCCGAGTTACTTTCTTTTTCTTCTAAAAAAGTATAAACTTTGATTGGGAATTTAGTACCATTTTTAGCACTAAAATTATAATAGTATGATTGCGGTTCTTTTGGGTCAGTCTTATATACATCTGCTAAAGCTGTGTTTTTAAGAAAATCTATGTGAAAATCCTCATATTTACAAAAATAGGCTTCACAACCTAAATATGTTGATTTTGGGCTGTACATTACCATTGACATAACCACTTGTTTATTTTTATCATCAAAATTGACATAATATTCATCAGTGCCTGATTCTCTTTTTATAGTTGTAATAATTTTCCCTTGAATAACAACCTTTGCAGGCTTATTCTTTGTGTCTTTGAATTTAATTGTTTTTTGTGCAAAAACATTATTTGTTGCGAGAAAAGTCATCAGCAACACTGCGAATACGAAAGTTAATTTTTTCATTTATTTTTTTTTGTTAAAAAGTGTAGAAATTTTAGTGTAGAAATTTTATTGTTTGACAAAATTAATGCTCATATTAACGCCTTGCTCGTTGTTTATGATAGACATACCTTTGAATACGCCATCAGAATTCATATCAGAAAAAATTACTTTGCCTTTAAAAAGGACTTTACCATCTTCAGCAGTCATAATAACAACCTCTTTGCCTTCAAAACTTAATTTTCCGCGTGTTGTTTTTGATTGGGAAAATGAAAAAGTTTTATCTGTAAGGTCAAAGTTAGTATGTGCCATAGCATATTTAGTTTCAACATCTTTTACAGCTTTGTCTATTTGAACAGGTGTTAATTTCTTTTTTGTTGCAAATGAAACAAAGTCAGCATTTTTAAATTCCCAGCCACCTTCAAGCAAGCTAAGATAATCACCAGCTTCTTGTGCCAATATATTATTTGTTGCGAGAAAAGTCATCAGCAACATTACGAATACGAAAGTTAATTTTTTCATTTTATTTGTGAATTATTAAAAAAAGTGTAGAAATTTTATTGTTTGTCAAAAATCAAAAACATTGAGCCTTTTTCTGGGATAATGGATTCAATAGTAAGTTGTTTGCCTTTTGTGCTTACATAACTATTTTCAAACATTGGATTATTTTGTTCTTTTCCATCTACCATCATTTTAAAAGTAAGTTTGTTTTTTTTATCCACATTGTAAGTACCTGAAACTGTATTTGGCTTGCCATTATCACTACCTGCATCAAATGTGCAGGTATTTTTTGCACCAAAAGTAAAGCTCATTTTTTTGAACATAATTTCTTTGAGCATATTCAATTCCTCTTTTTCTTTATCTGTGGGTGCTTGTCCATTAAGAGGCTTCATTTTCACATCATTGAATTTCCATTTTCCTGTGATGTTTATTTGTGCCAACACATTATTTGTTGCGAGAAAAGTCATCAGCAACATTGCGAATACGAAAGTTAATTTTTTCATTTTGATTTTTTTTATTGTTAAAAAAAGTTTAGAAATTTATTTTTCAAAAATGAGCGTGAGTTGTACTTTTTCAGGTGTTTTGTAGGAAATTTGCATAGTTTTAATATTATTGTCGTAATTTTTTCATTTTGATTTTTTTTATTGTTAAAAAAAGTTTAGAAATTTATTTTTCAAAAATGAGCGTGAGTTGTACTTTTTCAGGTGTTTTGTAGGAAATTTGCATAGTTTTAATATTATTGTCGTATGTTAGTTTACCTCGCAAAAGAACTTTTCCATCTTCTCCTGTCAAAATCAAATCATTGCCTTCCATTGATGCTGTGCCAATACTACCCTTACCACCAAAACGAAGAAACCTGTATTGTTTTGTGGGTATATTGAAAAAAAGTAATTCATTACTAAGTTGTTTTTCAAGTTCTGCTTTTACTTTTGCGGTAGTGGTAGCGTTGGCTTTGTTGGTTTTGTCTATTTCTACTTTTTCAAAAATCCAATTACCTTTAAGGGAATTAAAAAATAGATTGTCATCTTGTGCCAACAGATTATTTGTTGCAAGAAAAGTCATCAACAACATTGCGAATACGAAAGTTGATTTTTTCATTTTTTTATAAAATTTGGGTTTAAATAAAATTTTTTGTAAAAGTATCAAAATGAGGAATACAATTTTATAAGATTTTATGAAATGCGGTTTTCGCTTTACGAAATGCAGATTTTAATTGACGAAAAAAAACACATTCTTTTTGGAATGTGTTTTTTTTTGAAAATATTTATTTTAAATTTTTTCAAATGAGAAAAAGACTTTAAAATTAGAAATTCTTTATTTATCACTTCTACCACCATCTTTAACTTGTTGTGGATAAAGTACCTTCTCAACATAAAGCCAAAAATCATCTATACTGCTTCGTTTTAATTCCAATGGAGTTGCACCAGGATAGGCGTATACATATAAATAAGCGGTTATACCACGACTTTTATCCACAATCACTAAATTTCCTTTTATCCAAAAAGCAACATTTCTTGCGTCTGGTGAGCTTTGTGGTTTTTTATCACAATCTGAACCACTAATAATAGCACAAGAGTTATAAGTATAAAAATAAGATTTTTTAGCATTCTTTAAAGCAGTGAGGGCTGTGTTACCACTTTGCCCTATAACATTATCCACTTCACGTTTTAGATAATTGAGATTGTACTCTTTTTTGTTAGCTATTTCTAATTTTTGGATAATTCCGCCTCTGTATTCACAAATACTATGAGGCGAATCATTGATAGTTTTGTATTCCAAATGTTTAAATTCTTTTGTATTCATTAAAGCACGTGTTCCCACTCCTGAGAAAAAACCACTTATTCCTGTATAATAAATAAGTTTTGGCTGTCCTTTGGCACTCCATTTAGCAAAGTTTTCTTCAAATGTAAGTGTTTCTTTACCAAATGAGGCAAGAATTGCATTATTTTTTTCTTCTAATTCTTTTGCCTGAGTTTGTCTTTTTTTCTCAAGTTCTTTTTCATCTTTGACAGTTTTTTCTTTGATGTCTTTTGTGAGTTGTTGGTGCAGAGGGTCTGATACTAATTTAGTTTTTAGGGTTTTAGATGCTCTTGTTCCTGGTAAAAATAAATCTGAACCTGGTTTTTCTTCTCTTATCAATGACGCATATTGAGCATACAGTTTTTCTGCGTGTTTTTGCAACTGTCCTGGTATTTTTTTACGTATTTCTTCAAGATTTTTTTTATAATCTGTAGGCTTTGTTATGCTCAATACATCTTTTATGTAGACATTTTTGACATCTTCAATAAAAAATTTATCGTATTGTTCTTGTGTTTCAAAAAAAGCTCTTGGAAGTGATGTAAGGACAATTTGGTTATCAATTAGTATCATAATATTATCACTTTTCATTCCTTGAAGTGTTTTTTCTTTGTAAGTCCAACCATTTCCAGCACTAAAATCTCCATAAATACCTATATTCTCACCTAAGAAAATCATTTTTTCAATATTAGTATTAAAAATATTACTACCACTAAATGCGTTAAAATTGGCTTCAACAAAACCATTTTTTTCATCTACACCCATACCTACCATCTCATAAAACGCCCTGTCATTGTATATATAACACTTTATATTTGTGTTACTGTTTTTTTCCATAAGCAACAAAGCATCAGCAAGATTACCTTGTGCCTGCACACCTGAGTATATGCACATAAGTAATATTATAAATAGTTTTTTCATTTTTATTTTTTCATTTAAAATTTTTTAAAAATTTAGATTAGACCTTTTGCGAAAGTCTTTTTTTGCTCCCCACGTTTCACGTGGGGTTATTCTTGGTTAAACCCTTTCAGGGTTTTAATACAAAAAAATATGTTTAAACAACCCCAAAGGGGTTTAACATCAATAACCTCACGTGAAACGTGAGGAAATAAAATAAAAATTATTATATAATTTAATTTTGCAGGAAGTCTATTGTCTAACAATTTTTGTGAAATATATTAAATTTACTCCTTATTTTTAATGTAAAATATTGATAATCAAACCTATAAGATTTTAAAAACCTTATAGGTTTAAACAAATGTATATAAATTAAAAAAGTTGATTATTCAATCTTACGCACACGATGTCCATCTTCTTCACCTACAAAGATAATACCTTGTGAATTGATGTATAAACTTGAAAGATAACGAAAACGTGCTGTAGTCAAACCTCCATCTGCATCTCCTCCAGTAGAAGGATTTGCACCATTGACAAACATACTTGCGGTAGTACCCACAAAATCATTTACTGTACCGTCAGGGGCAATTTTTCTAATACAACCATAATCCCTATCAGCAACATATATAAAACCTGCATTATCTCTACAAATACCAAAAGCATCACCAAAACGTACTGTATTGCCTGTTCCATTTACAAAACCAGAAGTTCTTGCTAATCCTGCTATGGTGGTAACTGCTCCTGCTGGGGTAATTTTACGAATACTACTATAATCTGCTGCATACAAATTATTTTCAGCGTCTACGCATATTCCAGAAGGACTCTCAAATTTTGCAGATGTGCCTTGTCCATCAAAAGGAGCGTTTGATTGTGTTCCTCCGCCTGCGAATGTTGTTACAACTCCTGTAGCCAATACAATTTTTCGGAGTAACGAATTGCCATAATCCGCCACAAATAAATTACCTGCATTATCCAATGCAAGTGAAACTGGTGAGCTAAAACTTGCGCTTGCACCTGTGCCATTGTTAGAACCTGATGTACCACTACCTGCTACAGTTGTTACAGTGCCTGTAGGTGTTATTTTACGAACACGATGTCCACGATATTCACATACATACAAGTTGTTTGAGGCATCTATTGCCAAACCATAAGGCGAGAAAAATTTTGCAGATGCACCCACGCCATCATTGCCTCCAGATACGCCTACTGTACCTGCAAAAGTTGTTACTACACCTGCAGATGTAATTTTGCGGATAGTATGATTGCCTATATCTGTAACATACAAATTACCTTCACTGTCCTGAACAGTAGCACCCACATAATTAAAGCGGGCTGCATTACCTGTTCCATCTGTTGAGCCTGACACAGCAGTTGTACTACCTGCAAAAGTGCTTACAGTATTATAACCACGTGAAGATGGTGAAGTTTCTCCTGATTTTTTGCAAGAGGAAAAACCAATCACACAAGCGAAAATAACGAAAAAAAGTAGTTTTTTCATTTTGATTTTTTTATTTTTATTTAGAAATGTTAAAAAATTTTATTATTTGTTAAAAATGATTTTTAGAAAAAAGAAATCTTACATTCCTGCCTCAAAAGTCATTAGTTTGTCAGTTTCTTTGAGTTTTTCAATGGTTTTATTTTTGAATGAATTTTTGATGAGCGTAATTTTTATTTTAAATTTTTTGTCTACTTGTGTAGGATTTTCTACCAAAATATAATCTGAAAGACCATATTTTTTGAGTAATTTGCTGTCTGTACTTTTTGACCAAGTAATATTTAACAAACCTTGATTTGGCACTTTTGCGTTTGTTTCGGTAAGTGAAACACCTGTGAGATTGGTGCCATCTTTGAGATTGATGGTAATATTTAATCCAATTGCATCAACATTAAGATTATAAAGTGCATCTTTTTGCAAAGCAAAAAAATCTTTGGTTTTGGCTTCTTTTGGATTAGCAAAAGTCATTTTTTCAACTGTCCAAATGCCTTCTATTTCTTTCTCAAATGCTTCAGATGTTTGAGCAAAAATTTCATTTGTAAATGAACACATAAGCAAAAGGATAAAAAGTAATTTTTTTGATAATTTTTTCATATTTTTTTAGTTTTAATAAATTTTTCTGTAAAAGTATCAAAATGAAGAATACGATTTTATAAGACTTTATGAAATGCAGGTTTTGCTTTATGAAATGCAGATTTTAATTGACGAAAAAAAACGGTCATCTGACAATTTTAATAACTTTGTCATTCTGAAAGAATCTGGCTGTTTTACTGCTAAGAACAGCCAAACAGCCAGATTCTTTCAGAATGACACCCAAGTATAAAAAGTATTTCATAAAAATTGTCAGGGAAGCAAAAAACACACATTTTTAAAGATGTGTGTTTTTTAAGTTTTTTTGGAAATATTAAAATATTTAGTTTTGTCTTTCAAAAACATATACTGTCATATCATTTTTTGGTGCTGACTCACTCACTTCTAATTTTCCATTTACGATATCAGCATATACTGTTCCGCCTGATTTGGTGTTTAGGGATTTTCCGCTAATGGTATATTTTTCTGCTGCACCTGTAGCAGGGACTGTATTCATTTTGCCATTTTTAAATTCCAATACCATTGGTGCTTCAGTCAAAAAATCTTTTTTCATATCTGCAAGTTCTTTTTTGATTTTTGCATTCATTTTAGCAGGTTTTCCTGTGGCATCACATACTTTCAAATCCACCATTTTCCATTTGCCTACAATGTCTTTTTCAAGATTTTGAGCCATTGCACCAAAAGAAAGTGCAAATAATATTACGAAGAATAAGGTTATTTTTTTCATTTTTTTTATTTAGAATAATTAAAAAGTTTAGAAATTTTATTGTTTGTTGAAGGTAAGAATTATTGAACCCATTTCACCTGCAACACATTCAAGTATAAGTTGTTTGTTTTTTATACTCACATACGTATTTTCTACTGGGAGAAAACCATGTTCTTGTTCTTTTCCCTGAAATACTGTTTTAAAGACGATTTTATTCTTTTTACCTGACAAAACATAGGTACTTGTTTGAGAGGGTTGATTTGGTTTTGAAACTGTGCAAGTATTTTTTGCACCAAAAGTTATAACTGCATTAACAAGCATCTTTTTGAGATCTTCTATTTCATTGCTTGGAGTTTCCTCAACAGGTTTTGTAGTTAGTCCGCTAAATTTCCATTTTCCTGTGAGGTTTATTTGTGCCAACACATTATTTGTTGCGAGAAAAGTCATTAGCAACATTGCGAATACGAAAGTTAATTTTTTCATTTTTTTTTAGTTTTAATAAAAATTTGGGTTTAAATAAAATTTTCTGTAAAAGTATCAAAATGAGGAATACGATTTTATAAGATTTTATGAAATGCAGGTTTTGCTTTATGAAATGTGGATTTTAATTGATAAAAGAAAAACACACATTTTTAGAAATGTGTGTTTTTTTGAGTTTTTTAATTTTATTTATTTTTGTTTTTCAAACACGCCTACTGCCATTTTACCAGCTTCTGCAGGGCCCATAGAAAGTTCTAATTTTTTGCTTACAATGTTGATATAAACTTCACTTTCTTCACCAACTTTTATGGTTTTTCCTTTGATAGTGTATGCTTTAGGTTCGCCTTGTGATGGAAGCATATCCATTTGACCGTCTTTAAATTCTAATACCATACGGTCATCACCAAGAAACAGTTTTTTGCTTTCATTAAATTCTTTGGTTTCTTTGGCGTTCAATTTTAGAGGTTTTGCGGTTTTAGCATCTAACATTTTTATATCTACCATTTTCCATTTGCCAACAATTTCTTTTTCAATGTTTTGAGCAATGACACTAAAAGAAAGTGCAAATAAAATTACGAAGAACAAGGTTATTTTTTTCATTTTTTTCAATAAAAATTTGGGTTTAAATAAAATTTTCTGTAAAAGTATCAAAATGAGGAATACGATTTTATAAGATTTTATGAAATGCAGGTTTTGCTTTATGAAATGTGGATTTTAATTGACGAAAAACATACACATTTTTAAAAATGTGTGTGTTTTTATGGGAAACAACCAAGTTGCTACGTCATAAAAAATCAACAGAAAGCCTCAATAGAAACCCAAAAAATTAGCAAGTGAATAATTTTATAAAAAAACAAATAAAATTTTGAAAAGAATAAAAAGATTGCTTACTTTTGTGATTATAAAGAACGTTCTTTTTCATTTTTTGAAAAAAGGGCGTTTTTTGCGTTTAATGTATAAAAGTTTTTTTTGTCTAATCAAAAAAAATAGTTTTTTTACAATTTTTAAAAGAACACGTATGTCTAAAAGTTTGTTACTTCGTATTACGTTGTTGCTTACGATTTTGCTCACTTTGACCAAATTCACAGCATACATTCTTACAAAATCTGATGCTATACTTACTGATGCTTTGGAATCCATTGCGAATGTGGTAGCAGGAATTTTTGCGACATTTAGCTTGTATTTGGCTTCACGCCCCAAAGACGAAAATCATCCTTATGGACACGGAAAAATAGAATTTTTGTCGGTAGGATTGGAAGGTGGGCTTATCATTATGGCTGGTATGTTTATGGTGGTAGAAATTTTGTATGCCTATATTCACCCCCACAAAATAGACCATTTGGGTTGGGGAATTACCCTAACGATTGTTAGCACAGTAGTTAATTTTACGTTGGCGTATTTTCTTATCCAAAAAGCTACCAATGAACATTCGCATATATTACTCGCAGAAGGCAAACATATACAAGCTGACGCATTTACGAGTGTAGGCTTGATTTTTGGGTTGGGTGCGTTATATCTTACAGGTTGGCAATGGCTTGATGGTAGTATTGCTATGATGTTTGCTTTGTTGAATATTCGTACAGGTTATTTTTTGCTCAAAGAAGCAGTTTCTGGCATTATGGACGAAGCAAACCGCAGTTTATTAGAAAATCTTATTTTAATTTTGCAAAAAAACCGAAAACGTGAATGGATTGATTTCCATAATCTTCGCATTATTCAATATGGGGAGTCCATTCATATTGATTGTCATTTGACGTTGCCTTATTATTTGGATTTAGAAACTGCACACAATCATCTGCACGAAGTAGAGGAACTTGTAGCACGGGAACATTCCTGTCAAACCGAGATTTTTATACATACAGACCCCTGTTTGCCCAAATCTTGTCCTTTGTGTGCTGTAGAAAATTGTGCTTTTCGTACCTCTAATTTTCAAAATTTGGTAGAATGGAATTTTGGAAATATGGTCAAAAATGAAAAGCATTTTATAGAAAAAGGTTGAAGTTTTTAGGAATAGAAATTAAATAATTCCTTATTTTTATCTGTTGTAATGTTAAAAAAATATTTTCACAACTATAGTGCTTTAAATGAAAACATTTTGGAACACGGATTTTACAAACAGTTAGGTTCTTTCAGAATGACATTATTTTCACAGATTTTTTTCTTTTTTTCGTAAAATTTTGGGTTCTCTGACAATTTTTGTGGAAGAATAATGTAACACACACTTTTAGTGTGTGAAATCATAGTTAAATGAGGTTTTGACAAAGACACACACTAAAAGTGTGTGCTACAAAATATCGTTTTTTTCTTTTTCCACAAAAATTGTCAGACAACCAAATTTTGATACTTTTTACCAATTTTTAGACTTCATTTTAAAAACTCTACTACAAAAATAACACAAAAATACAAAATTTTTGAATCTTAGACCTTGCCTTTGGCTGTTTCATTCGTCATTTCTAATTCATAATTTCTAATTCATAATTAAGTATTATCCTCTCCACAAAAAAGGAAATAAAATATAAGAAAGCACCAAACTTATAAGATTAAGGGCAAATAACATCAATATTTCATCATAACTCACTGACCAATCCAAGCCATCAATCGCATTTTGGGAAAGGCGAATAAGCATCAACAACGCAGGTATCACAAGGGGAAAACTCAAAACTGACATAATGGTTGTATTTTGTTTTGCTTGTGAAGCAATCCCAGCAATGAGTGTAAGCGTAAGCGAAAAATTGGACGCACCCAACACCAAACACACCACAAACAATATAAAGTCTTTGGTAGGATTACCCAACAAAATACTATAAAAAAATAAAGAAAAAAGATAAATCACAACTAATAAAGTCATATTATACAAGATTTTGCCCAAAATCAAAGTTTCAGGACTTACCAATGTATAATAATACAAAGTTTTGCGCTGGCGTTCTGCCCCAAAACTTTTAGAAATGCTATTCACAGCCCCAAATAACAAAATAATCCAAAAAATCACATTCCAAACAATAGGGTGAAGTTGTTCTGCCTTAAACCTAAAACCCAAATAAACCACCATTATTGTACTAACCAAATATAACAAAAGTCCATTTAGAGCGTGTTTTTCTCGCCATTCTAAATGAACTTCGTGCCAAAAAATATATAAAATTTGTTTCATAAGTGGAAGGTGTCAGGAATTAGTTGCTATAAAATACTTTTTACAACTACAAAAATACCACAAAAACCTAATACTTTTATAATTTCAAATGCTTGTGCAGGTTTTTTCCACCAACAACTCATTAACAAACAATGTAATGCGTTGTAAGTGACGAAAAATGCTTTTACATTTGTAATGATATTATCTTTTTTCATTGCTATACAAAAATTGGAGTAATTAAAAAAGTGCTTTAAAATGAATATTTCGCAACATTTTTCAAAAATTTTGGTCTGTACCGTAGCGTGCGGAGGTCTGACCAAAATATTTTGAAAAATTACCAGTTCTCTGAAGTGTTCCTAAGCTAAAATACGATAAAAAAGATGTCGTTATGCAAAGTATTTTACTTCGCATTCGTGGCATTACGGTTTTCAACCGCACACGCCCAAAGGGCGAACTTTCAGAAAAATAGTCAGACAATCAAATAATCTTAGAATATGTTTAATTTACATTATCAATCTTTAAGATATTTTCAGATTTATTTTAACTTTTATTTTATTTTTTTAATTTATTTTTTCAAATATTTTTTTGCATTAAAAAAAAGTTTTTCAAAAAAAATATCTTAGGAAAAGAAATAAAATAAATTCATCTTATAAAAACCCTGAAAGGGTTTAACAATGGTAACCCCACGTGAAACGTGGGGAAGCAAAAGAGTAAGTTATTTAATTATCATTCCTTAAAGAAAATCTTAAATTATCTGAAAAAAAAATATCTTAAAATGCTGAAAGACTTACAAAGTTTTGAAAACTTTGCAAGTCTTATTTTTTTGTGTATTATGAACTAAATATTTAGTAGATTGTAGTTTCATTTTTTCTTTTATTTTTGCAGACTAAGGAATAAATAAAATATTGCCCAAACCTATAAGATTTTTAAAAACCTTATAGGTTTGAAATCAAAAACGCAAAAAGAAAAACAATCAACAATAAAGTTAGGTTTTATATCCAACTTTTAGAAACTGTACAGTGATATGCCTTAAACCTTAAACTTTTGAACTTTAATCTTCCAATACATTGTGCAAAAAAGTATTTTTTAGGGCAATCCAACTTACATAAAAAACAATCGCCCAAGTGAGATAAATTGCATAAAAATCTTCTTTGGTTTGGAATTTTTTTTCTGTGATAATGCTTTTTTCTAATTTATCTATTTCCTTAAAAACCTCTGTAAGTGCATTATTGTTTTGTACCCTATAAAATTTTCCTTTGCCCAATTCTGCTATTTTTCTAAGCACTGTTTCATCAGCAGTTTGGCTTACAAGCATTGTTTTGCCTGTTAATGTGTCCCTTACAGGTATTTCGCCCTCAGTTCCTACCATAATGCTGTATATTTTGATGTTGTAATATTGTGCAAGTTGAGACGCAGTAAGTGGGTCAAGACTTCCTGCGGTATTATCACCATCACTTATCAAAATAATTACTTTGCTTTTTGCCTGTGATTCTTGAAAACGATTGATAGCCACGCCCAAAGCTGACCCAATCGCAGTGCCTTGTTCTGAAATATCACCAATTTTAAGATTTTCTAAATAATTTTCTAAAAGTTGATAATCCGTAGTAAGTGGTGCGAGTGAATATGCCTCACCTGCAAATACAACCAAACCAATACGGTCATAACTTCGTCCTTTTATAAAATCTTTGGCTACTTTTTTGGCAGAATTAAGGCGATTGGGCGTGAGGTCTTCCAACAACATTGAAACCGAAATATCAGTTATCAACACAATATCAATGCCCTCCACACTTTGTTCTATCTGGGTAGAAATTCTTTGGGGACGTGCCAAAGCCACCAACACACAACACACACACAAACCAATTACCACAGGCAACGTGTAACGCAAAAAGCGTTCAGGTGAATATTTGAGATATTTTTTGGGAAGATTGTATTTTATTTTTTCACGAACTTGTATATTTCCCATTCTTTTGATAAAAAATAAAAATGGCACACTCAATAAAAAATACAAATAAAAACTTTGTTCCCAAACAAATTCAGTCAATAATTGAGGCGAAAACCACCGAAAAGATAGCCAATCAAACATTTTTTAATTATGGATTGTGAATTGAAAATAGTACTGTTGTAACAAATATTAGTTGTTTAATTTTAAATTTTTAAAATATTATTTTAAATAATAGTAAAAAAACATTATAATTAAAATATTGTTTTATTATTTATTAAAAAAATGATTTTAAAAAATATTTTTATTCCAATTACGAAATTCATAATATTTGCTTTTGGGTTCTCCTGTCCAACCATTTATGCCTTTTTTCTTTGGTAAATAATATTCATGAACATACAAAATAGGAATAATAAAACTGCCTAATAATATCATAGCGATTGTCCTGCCAAAGAAATAAGAAATATTACAAACCACCAAAATTGTTAAAATATATTTTCCAACTCTTTTGATTTTTGGGGTTTGTTCCTCAAAATGTCCCATCAAAATATTCCCTAAAGCATAAATCATACTCACAATCGCAACTTCAAACCACAATGAATCTGTTATCCACATATTTTTACAAAACCCTGTATTATTTTTTTAGACTTTGCAAAAATATAATTTTTTACACTTAAAATAAAAAAAAATTTATAAATGAAAATATCAAAATTTTTTATTTTGGTGCTTTTTTATTTTTGCAAAACCATAAAAACCTGTGTTTGATATTCGTTATTGTGCTTAAAATAGTTTTTTAGTTTGCCATATTCTTCAAAACCCAAATTTTCATATAATTTTTTAGCGGTTTGATTATTTTCCATTACTGCTAAAATAATTTGTTCAATTTGTGGATTTTGAAAAACTAATTCAGTTGTAGTTTTCAAAAGTGATTTTCCAATGCCTAATCCTTTGTGCGTATGTCGCACATACATTTGTGTAATTTCGCAAATATGTTGTGTTTTAGTGCGTTTTTCTTGTGTAATGCCACAAATTCCTACCAAAAAATCATTATTTAAAAATGCACCCATTAAAAAATCATTTGGAAGATTTTGGGGAATTATTTTATCAAATTTAAAATTTTGGTGTTGGATTTCTTCTTCATAAAGTGTCCCAAAATTTTCAGGAAAATTTTTCAAACATTCAAGCCTTATTTCGTGATATTTTTCTAATTCGTGGATTTCTAATTTTCGGAAAATGAGGTTGTTTTTAAACCATTTTTTTTGATATTTCACAGAACTGTCAAACCACCCCTCAAACCATTCCAAAAAAGAACAAGGGCGTTTGCCTTCATTCCATTCTTCTGGATGTCCATTGCCTACACATTCAAATACCCAATGTTCGCCAAAATGCCATATTTGCCCATAAGCTTTACCTGACACAACCAATGCAACATACAAACAACAACCTTGATCGCTTACTGCTAAATATCCATCATACATAATATCATTAAATCCATTATTAATGTAACCATTTGGATTTGGGTCTAAAAAGCTATTTCTATCAGGATTATCAATCGTAAAAGGAAAAGGTAAATGAGGCTTCGCATTTTTAAACAATGTATCATCAAGTTGAGATATATTCAATGCTGCATTATGAAGTTGCCATCCACCTTCATCTTTACGATTTATTCCATTTCCTATTTCCATCAAAAACAAACGATAATCTTCTGGTAAAGTAATTTGATGTTTTTTCTCAAAAGCAAGAATTTCATTTTCTTCCAAAACAGGATTAAATGCTTTTTTTATGTCAATACCTATTTTTTCAAATTTTTCTTTGATGCGTTTTATATTTTCTTGGTAATTCATATTTATAAATTTTTAATCATTAAATAATTTTTTAATACAAAATTACAATATTTTTTTAAAATTATAACAAAAAAACACCAAAACTTTTGATTTTGGTGTTTTTTTTGAAAAAGGGAAAATATTTAATTCTTAATTCCTCATTCTTAATTCTTAATTAAAAAACGTTTTTCCGCCTTCTGCCATTTCTCTAAGTTTTTGCGTTGGTCTAAATCTTTCACCGTGAGCATTAGCAAGTTCGTCTAATTCTTTTACAAAAGTAGCCAAACCAATTGCATCAATGTACGAGAAAATGCCTCCTGTGTATGGTGCAAAACCCCACGCAAGAATTGACCCAATGTCGCCATCAGTTGCATTTTTCAAAACACCTTCTTCAAGGCATTTTACTGCTTCAATCGCTTGACGGTGCAAAATGCGTTTTTTGAGATATTCCAAAGTTGGTTGTTCTGCTTTTACAGGATAAAGCTCACTTAGACCTTCCCAAAGGTATTTTTTGCCATTTGCAGGATATTCATAAAAACCTTTTTGATTTTTTTTGCCATAACGACCCAATTCTTCTACAAATTTTTTCACCACTTTACCACTTGGGATACTTTCTATAGGTTCGTTGGTGTCTGCTTCTTGTTGTTTCATTACTTTGTACGCCAAATCAATCGCAACCGCATCAGCCACATCAAGCGAGCCAACAGGCATACCTGCCATTGTGCCAGCATTTTCCACAAGTTGTGGGTGTGTGCCTTCCGCTACCATTTCTATACCTTCAGAGGTGTAAGTTCCAAAACAACGTGAGGTATAAAAACCACGTGAATCATTTACCACGATAGGCGTTTTGCGAATTTTTACAATGTAATCAATCGTCAATGCAAGGGCATAATCAGATGTTTTTTTGCCCATAATTACCTCCACAAGTGGCATTTTATCCACAGGCGAAAAGAAGTGAATACCTATAAAATTCTCTGGACGTACTGACGCTTCTGCAAGTCCTGTAATAGGTAAAGTTGAGGTATTAGACCCAAAAACCGCAGAACTTGGAATAACTGCTTCAGTTTCTTGTGTAACTTTATATTTAAGTTCTCTATTTTCAAAAACCGCTTCAATTACCAAATCACAACCTTCCAAGTCTTTTACATTGTCAGTTGTTTTGATAAGGTTTAACAAAGCATCTGCTTTTTCTTTGGTGGTTTTTCCTTTGCTAATGCCTTTTGTGCATAAATCTCTTGAATAATCTTTGCCTTTTTCTGCACCTTCCATTGTTACATCTTTTAGCACAACTTCCATTCCTGCCATTGCGGTAACGTAAGCAATACCTGCACCCATAAATCCTGCACCCAAAATTCCTACTTTTTTGATGTTGGTAGCTGGTACATTTTTAGGTCTTGCAATACCTTTATTTGCCTCACCCATTGCCACAAAAAGCGTTCTTATCATACCTTTTGGCTCTGGACGACTTAATAATTGCACAAAATAACGTGCTTCTATGATAAGACCTTGTTCCAAAGTAACTTGTAAGCCTTCATAAACGCATTTCATTATCGCAATTTGAGCAGGATAATTGCCTTTGGTTTTATCCATCATTAGGGCAGTTCCTGGCATCATTAGCATTGCACCTTTTGGGCTTTGAACCGCACCATTAGGGATTTTAAAGGCATCATTATATACAATTTGTCCTTTTTTCTCAATATCCCAAAGTTGCATAGATTTTGGGTGAGCGTTAATCCATTCGGTAGCTTTTGCGATAAGTTCTTCTTTGGTATTCACGAGTTCATTCACCAAACCAGCTTTTAGGGCGTCAGCAGGGCTAAGTTCTTTGCCTTCCAACAAAATAGGTGCAGCAGCTTCAATACCAATCATACGAGGGAGGCGTTGCGTACCACCTGCACCTGGAAAAAGACCAATTTTAGCCTCTGGAAGACCAATTTTAGTTTTTGGATTATTGATAGCAATGCGATAATGAGCCAAAAGCGTAATTTCATAACCACCGCCTAATGCGTGTCCATTGATACACGCTACAATAGGTTTTCCGCAAGTTTCAAATTTGCGGAACATTTCTTGAAGATTTTTTTGGTTTTCAAATTGTTTTTTTACATCAAGGTTATTTAAAATTCCTTGAAGCCATTTTAAATCTGCACCTGCAAAAAAACTATCTTTTTCAGAAGAAATGATAATGCCTTTTACAGTAGTATCAGCAATGGCTTGTTCCATATTCACACGAAATGCCTCCATAGAAAGGTCATTCATTACATTCATTGGATAATCTTGCATATCCCAACTTACGTGTGCTATTCCATCTATTACAGTGTATTTTATCATAAAAAATTTAAAAGTTCAAGTTTAAGGTTTAAAGTTCAAGGTTTAAAATTATTTTAAACAATAAACAACTAAATTTTTACAGAATGACAAGATTATTTTTCTTTTTTATACTGTTTTTAAATTGATTTTTCTGCAATTTTAACTTTTGGAGGGTTTTAAACCCTCCAAAAGTTTTTAGCGAAGAATTTATATTTAGTATAACCTGTATAGCGCTTTAAACCTTGAACTTTAAACCTTAAACTTTTTAAATACGCTCAATAATCGTAGAAATACCCATTCCACCACCAATGCAAAGCGTAGCAAGACCAAGTGTTTTGTCTTGTCGTTCCATTTCGTCCAACAAAGTACCCAAAATAATCGCACCTGTTCCGCCAAGTGGGTGACCCAATGCAATCGCACCACCATTTACATTTACAATGCTGTGGTCAATGCCCATTTCCTGCATATAAAGCAAAGGAACTACTGCAAAAGCCTCATTTACCTCAAATAAATCAATATCACTGATTTTCATACCATTGCGTTTTAGCAATTTTCTGGTAGAAGGTGCAGGCCCTGTGAGCATAATGGTAGGTTCTGTACCTATAATAGCGTAAGAATGTACTCTTGCACGAGGTTTTAGACCTGCTTTTTCGCCTGCTTCTTTTGTACCCATCAGCACTAAACCAGCACCATCTACGATTTGAGAAGAATTACCTGCGTGGTGAATGTGGTTTATTTTGTTCAAAGTAGGGTATTTTTGCAAAGCAAGTGCATCAAGACCGCCCATTTGTCCCATCATTTCAAAAGCAGGCATTAATTTCGCCAAACTTTCTAAAGTTGTGCCTTCTCTTACGCCTTCGTCGTGTCCAAGAATAAGATTATTTAAAATATCTTTAATGGCATAAATAGATTTATTAAATTTTCCTGCTTTTTGGGCTTCTACAGCTCTACGGTGCGATTCTACCGCAAATCTATCCGCATCTGTACGAGAATAACCGTATTTAGTTGCAATCAAATCCGCAGAAATGCCTTGTGGCACAAGTTTGTGCTTGCCAATGATTTCAGGGCTTGTAAATAATGCACCACCGTCAGAACCCATTGGTACTCTTGACATAGATTCTACGCCTCCCGCAATGATAAAATCAGCCATACCAGCTTTCAAATGTGCAGCAGCATCATTGATAGCCTCCAAACCTGACGAACAAAAACGGTTTAATTGTACGCCTGCTGTAGTTTCGCTATAACCAGCCTCCAACACCGCAGTACGTGCAATATCAGAGCCTTGTTCGCCCACAGGAGCCACACAACCCACGATAACGTCATCTACCAACGAAGTATCAAGGTTATTGCGTTGTTGTAAGCCTTTTAGAAGCTCACTCAAAAGTGTAACAGGTTGCACCTCGTGCAAACTTCCATCTACTTTGCCACGTCCTCGTGGGGTGCGTAGTGTGTCATATATATATGCGTCCATAGAAAAATTATGAATTTGGAATTATGAATTAGAAATTAGGAATGAAACAATTTATTTTTATGAAAAATGATAAAAAAACAAAAATTTATTCCTTTGATAACGTTTTCGCAAACCTTTGCGTTATTTTTTGCAAACTTATAAAAAAATAGTATGCAATCCGAGTATTTTTGAAAAAAAATAAAGATTTTTTTTGAACAATCATTAAAAATCTTTTTTTGATGATTTTTTTGAAAAAAAATGAAAAATTTTAGAAAAAAATGATTTAAAAATTTGGAAATTAAAAAAACATAGTATATCTTTGCATCACAATTCGTTACAAAAATAATGAATAAAGTAAAAAGTAAATGATAATAAAATAAGGGAGCTTAGCTCAGTTGGTTAGAGCATCTGCCTTACAAGCAGAGGGTCACAGGTTCGAATCCTGTAGCTCCCACAAAAAACAAAAAAATCTTTCTCAATTTTTTGGGAAAGATTTTTTTTGTTTAATTTTAATTTTTTTATACTTTTTTTAAATTGAAAAAAATATTCTATATAATTTTGTTATTTTGGGCAATGAGTATTTTGGGTTTGTTTTGGGTTTTTAATATTGAAAATGAAAAAAAAATCCAACATTTTTCTCAAAAAAAACAACTTGTCCAAAAACTTTTGCTAACAGATTACTGTTTAAGCACCGAATCACGACATACACGTCATATTAGTATGACTGACATCATAGCACCTTTTCAGGATTTGCCTGCATATTTGGAACATTTTCCAAGTTCTTCGTTTTTTCAAAATGATTTTTATAAAATTAGAAAAAAGTAGTGGAAAGTTGTCTTGTCCCAATAAAAATTCCAAAGAACGAAGAAAAACCTTTCTATTGTTGGATAGAAAGGTTTTTTTATGTGTATGTGTTGTTGATAACGAAAAATGTAATTTTCATTTGGAAATTATTTTGGTTCTCTGACAGTTTTTGTGAAATATATTAAATTTGTCCTTTATTTTTAATATAGAATATTGATAATCAAACCTATAAGGTTTTAAAAACCTTATAGGTTTGTAACTCCATAAAAATTTTCAGACAATCGTTATTTTTTTACTTTTGTGCTTGTATATTTCAAAAGGGATAAAAGTATTATTTTTAAAGTTGGGTATAAAACCCAACTTTATTGATATTTTTTCATCTAATATCAGTAAAGTAGGGTTTTATACCCTATTTTTCAGCAGTTTTTAAAACTGTACAATAATTTAGGTTCAAGGTTTTAAAAAAAAGCCAAAAGTATTGTAATTATACAACGCTTTTGGCTGTTTCATTCATAATTTATAATTCATAATTACAAAGTTGCTCCATTATCAATTTTGGATTCAACCGCAGTTTGGACAGCAGTTGGCAACGCAGAAAGGATATTATAACCTGTTTTTGATTCAATATAATCCACGCTTACACGATAACCGCCCCAATTATCATTGCGAATACCTTGTGCATTAGGCATATCTATTGCAATAATTCTGGTATTGTTATTTACTCTTGTTACATCATTTGTGCCTGTTGGCAATACAACAATCACTTTCCAAGTGCGATTTGGTACAGTAATTTTTCCACCTGCGATTGTGGTTACAGTTCCATTAGAACCAGAACCACCCACGCCATAACTTCCTGCAATAATATACAATTCATTGCCTTGTCCCACCAATGAACGACAATAATCTTCCAATTTTGCCCAAGGTCCTTGATTATTGTCAGGTGCTTGTGGCATCATATTAGTCATCAAAAAAGTAGCAGAATTGTTAGCAACAGAAGAAGTTCTATCAGCAGAAGGACAGTTGTGTCCTCTATCAAAACCTGAACCTACATAATCATTATTTCCTACTTGATACCAACCAGCAGGCAAAGTAGCATCAGCTCTAAAATCATCTTGACGAGCTGCAGACCCTAACCAACTACTACCCAAATACCAACTTACCCAATTAGGTTTTCCTTGTCCATTGTTATAAGAAAGCACATATTGCGTTTTGTCCAACATATAATTATTTGGGCTATTTGTATTCACAACCGCACCGCTTGGATTGCCCATTGTGAGGTGAATATTTGAAGTATTAGGAGCTACACTTGCATCACCTGTCGCAGGAGGTGTGGTGCTAAAATCATCTATCGCAATATCATCAATATTCAAACGACTTGTAGAGCCATCTGTTTTGCGAATTTCAAGCCTTGCACTTCCGCTTTGATTTACCGAAAAACTCGCAGAAGAAAGCGTACTGCTTGATGTAGTAATTGTATTTCCTACTTTTGTCCAAGAAGAACCACTATTGATAGAAACCCAAAGTTCCCACGTGCTATTAGCATCTGTCCCATATTTGGCGTGATTGACCGTTACAGTTCCTATACCTCCTGTGGTTTTGTTAAAAAGCATTGTTAATTTACCTGAATTTCGCAAACGTGCTGATGCAGTGCCATTTTTTACATCACCAGAAAGATTGCCAATCAAAGCATCATCAAAATTCCAACTTCCTGAGGACAAAGCTGCACTTCCTGCGGTGTAACTTGTTTTTGCACCAGATTCAAAATTCTCATTTAGGGTAATTGTACGTGCTTGATAAACAGCAGATAAATCTTCGTTTTTGGTGGGTTCAGGCGTAAAATTAGGATTACAAGCAAATACCAAAAGAGCCAAAAGACCGATATAAAATTTGGGTAAAAAAGAAAAGTAAAATTTTTGCATGGAATACAATGTGGGAAATATATGAATTTCCGAAAAAATATAAGGAGTAAAAAATTAAAAATTGTGTTTTATGCTTTTTTTAAAATAAAATTTTGTTTTACTTAAAATAAAAATCACGGTTGCAAATGTAAAAAACTTATATGAATTTAATATTAAGAAAATATTTTTTTTTCGTGTTTTTTTTGTATTTTTTTGATATTTTCCTTTTTAAAAAAATTATTAAAAAATAGAACATTAATTTTGGAACATAGATTTTACGGATTAACACAGATTTTCACAGATTTCTTTTTAATACAAAAACTTTATTTATCAAAAAATCCAATCTCTGAACAAGAACAACAAAAAATAATAAAACTTTTGCCTAATGGCAGAATAACATTTTAAAAGAAAATTACCTTTTTAGATATTCCTTTGAATTGTGTGTATAACATTCAAAAATTAAAATCATTGAAAAACACAATTTGTAAAATATCAATGTAAGAAAATTTTTTTAGTGTTAAAAAAAAAAAATTATCTCAAAACAACAATAAAATCAAAATAACAAAGTATTTTGAAATAAATTTTTAGACACTAAAAATTTCAAAATAAAATTTTGAAAAAAAGTTATGCAAACGTTTGCTTTTTTCAAAAACGTCATTTATCTTTGCGTTAAATAAATCTCATAAGTAGATTATTACAAAATTTAGAACTAAAAAATTGAGTATGTACTGCTTGTGTTTTGGTGATAAAGCAAATTGATTGATAACCCAGAAAACCCCATTCTTTTGGATTGGGGCTTTTTTATTTGTAAAAAACAAGCCCCCTAACCCCCAAAGGGGGAATAATTAGTGAAATATAAACTAAAAGAAACATTTTTTTAATATATTCGTTTTATTTATTTAACCACTTTATTACTCCCCCTTTGGGGGTTGGGGGGCTTTTTATTTATGCGTGAAGAACCAAAAGATTTTTTTGTAAAAGATGAAAATGGCTTTTACATTTATGATGTGCATCATACAGGTATGAATCAACGTTATGAGGATTATACCACAGAAGACCACCAAGTTTGGCAAATATTATTTGACCGACAAATTGCGTTTCTGCCAGGAAAAGTAACTGATGAATATCTAAAAGGCATTGAACTTGTAAAATTTTCAAGGGAGGCAATTCCTAATTTTGAATATGTCAATAAATTGCTCAAAAATGCAACAGGTTGGAATGTATATATTGTGCCTGGACTTATTCCTAATTTGGCGTTTTTTGAATTGATGGAACGCAAAAATTTTTGTGCAACTACTTGGCTTCGCAAAATGGAACAACTTGATTATTTGGAAGAACCTGATATGTTCCACGATGTATTTGGACACGTTCCTTTGCTTACAAACCAAAATCTTTGTGATTTTTTGGTAAAACTTAGCAAAATCGCTCTTAAACACATTGACAATGAATATATAATTGAATGTATTGGTAGATTGTATTGGTTTACGATTGAATTTGGACTTATTCAAGAAAAAGATGGTTTGCGTATTTATGGGGCAGGTATTGTGTCCTCAAAAGGCGAAACAGAATTTTCGTTGTATAGTGATGTTCCTGAGCGTTTGCCTTATAATGTTGCCCAAATTCTCCAAACTTCTTACCACAAAGACCGTTATCAAGAAAAATATTTTGTGATTGATTCTTTTGAACAGCTTTATAATTCTATTGAAGAAATTGATATGGAAATTGAGAAAATTGCAAAAAATGTTTTGAATTATGAATTATAAATTGTGAATGAAACAGCCAAAATATAAAATATAAAAAATAGTCTGTACCGTAGTTTACGAAGGTCTGAACATTTTTTATAATAACAGAAAAAACACATTTTATAAAAAGTAAAATGTGTTTTTTGTATTTTGTACTAACTACTTTCCCCTTACACCTTTCCCCTTTTTTCTACTTTCCCCTCAAGCTCTCCACCCATTTTTTTCCCCATTCGTTTTTTTCTTCTTCTGTCCAAAGATTTGGAAAAAAAATCACTTTTTGAAATCTTGGAGGAAGGTATTTTTGCCAATTAGTACCTCCTGTGGCTTGTGCGATACTTTCTTTGTCTATCAAATGCCTTATTGCTGATTTGAAATGAGCCAAACGCCAATTTATATTGATAAGCGTGTCTAATTCACGCAAAGCAAGTTTTGTATTTTCTTTTTTGATTTTACTTTGTTCATCATTTTCAGGCAATAATTCGTACAAACGCAATAAATTGGTGTCGTGTACGTCATTGGCAAGTTTTATAAATTCATCACGATATTTCTCTTGAAATTGGATAGAAGTAAGCGTTTCTTTGGTTTCGCCTGTTTGTGGATTGGTTTCGCTTGCACCTTGTTTCCAATAAATAAATTCAAAAACTTCTGAAATATCAGCTTTGTCAGTAAGTTGATTTTGATAATCTTTATTCAAAATATTTACAAAATCAGTACAACAAATTTCTATCTCACGAAATTGTTTGGATTGAAAACCACTCGCAGGCAACAACGCCATACGAAATTGCCTAAACTGCATCACGTCCATACCTTCCACCATAATATCAAATGAATGCGTAAGTTGGCTTAAATATCGGTTTATGCGTTGGATTTTATTCAATAAAATATCTGCTTTGGGTGGTAAAATCTTTGTGAGTTGGTCTATTTCCCAAAGAATTAAATTAAAATATAATTCGGTAATTTGGTGATAAACAATAAAAATTTTTTCATCAGCAAAATCTGTTCTTGGGCGTTGGAGGCTCAAAAGTGTTTCTAATTGGATATAATCCCAATATTTAAGATAATTGGCGTGAAATAATCCCTCCAAATTAGCATTAAAATCTTGTCCTGTAAGCGAATATTTTTCTTCTAATTTTCGTTCTAATTCTTTTCGTTTTCTCAAAACCTCACGTTTTTCAGTAAAAGATATTTTATTAAAAGGTATTTTGTCTGGCATAAAAAAATTTAGAAAATTCAAAGTAGTTTTTTTTCAAAAATACATTAAAATTTAAAAAATTAAAAAAAATACCAAAAACATTTTTTTAGGAAAATGAAAAAAACAGTTATCCGAAATTTTTTTAAAGAAAAAATAACTTTGCCTTTGTCATTCTGAAAGAATCTGGCTGTTCTTCTGCATAGAACAGCCAAACAGCCAGATTCTTTCAGAATGACACACAAGTTAAAAATGTATTCCACAAAAATTGCTATAGAACCAAAAAAAACAACAAAATAAAAACGATAAAAACAAAAAAAACTTTCTCTTTTCAACTTTCAATGATTACTTTTGAAGTTTAAAACGTTCAAAAAGGGTTTAAAAGGCTCAAAAATTCAGAAAAACCTTGAACTTTTTGACCTTTGAACCTTAAACTTTGAACTTTGAACTTTGAACTTTTTTGAACTTCTTGTTAAATGCTGTATTATCTTTTTGAATTTTTGGACAAAAACTTTGACCTTGTAGGTGCAGGTGTTTTTCGTTATATTTCTTTTAGGGCAAGTATGACCGCTATTACTTCCCTGATGATTGTTGCTATTTTTGGCAAAAAAATTATTGAAATTCTTAAATATCGCCAAATGGGTGAAGTGGTGCGTGAATTGGGTTTGGTGGGCGAAACCTCCAAAAAAGGCACGCCTACAATGGGTGGATTGATGATTATTTTGGCAATCGTAGTGCCTACTTTATTATTTGCACGATTGGATAATGTGTATATTTTGTTGCTTTTGGGGACAACTTTGTGGCTTGGATTTATTGGTTTTTTGGACGATTACACCAAAGTAACCAAAGCAAAATCTAATTGGCTGGTGGGTGACAGGGGCATCAAAGGTAGGTACAAAATTTTTGGACAAGTTTTTTTGGGGGTTGTGGTTGGGCTTACGCTTTCGTTTAGCGAACAGGTTACGGTACGAAAATACAAAGACCCACAAACAGGACTTTATACCAATACAACCGCAGTAAGCAATGATTATAAAGATATTTCTTCTAATATTACCACAATTCCATTTACCAAAAACAATGAATTTAATTATGAAATGTTAGGAAAATGGGGAGATTGGGATTTTACGTGGTTGATTTATACGCTGGTGGTTACGTTTATTATTACCGCAGTGAGCAATGGAGCTAATTTAACTGATGGATTAGATGGGCTTGCTGCGGGAACATCTGCGAATATTGGTATGACGTTGGCGATATTTGCGTGGATTTCTGGAAATGTTGTTTTAGCAAAATATCTGAATGTGATGTACCTTCCCAATTCAGGCGAATTAACTATATTTTGCGCAGCGTTTTTGGGTGCTTGCATTGGTTTTTTGTGGTATAATTCATTTCCTGCACAGATTTTTATGGGTGATACAGGAAGTTTGACATTGGGCGGAATTATTGCGGTGTTGGCGTTGTGTGTGCGTAAAGAGCTTTTAATTCCTTTGTTGTGTGGAATATTTTTGGTAGAAAGCGTTTCAGTAATTATGCAGGTGCTTTATTTCAAATATACCAAAAGAAAATTTGGCGAAGGTCGCAGAATTTTTTTGATGACACCTATTCACCACCATTTTCAAAAATTAGGTATTCACGAGGCTAAAATTGTTACAAGATTTTGGACGATTGGTATCGTGTTGGCAATTCTTACACTTGTAACGCTGAAATTGAGGTAAAAAAGGGGAAAAAGTGTAAAGGGAAAGGTGTAAGTACAAAATAGCCAACAGCCAGATTGCTACGCAATGACAAGGCTGTTGGCTGTTTCATTTAATATTTATCATTCAACATTTACAATTTACCATTCACAAAATACATATTTACTTCACCTTTATTTTTGGCTTGTATTTTTCCCCTAAAAGTACATTCAAAATTATTTTTAACAAGATTATAAGTAGTTTCTGAAATATTAACCTGTCCCACTTCCCCACTACTTTCCATTCTGCTTGCGATATTTACGGTGTCGCCCCAAATATCATAGACGAATTTATTTTTGCCTACTACACCAGCTACTACTTCGCCTGAATGTACGCCAATTCTAAGTTCCCAAGCAGTTTCATTATTTTTTTCTTTTTCAATTTTCCAATTTTGCATAAATTTTTGCATTTCCAAGCCTGCATTTACCACGTCTATCGGATTAGTTTCATTGGCAACAGGCAAACCACCTGCACACATATACGCATCACCAATGGTTTTGATTTTTTCCAAATTATATTTTTCGCAAATTGTATCAAAAGCAAAAAAACAAGTATTTAGATTTTCAATTACTTGCGTAGGCGTGAGTTTTTCAGCAATATTGGTAAAACCTTTAAAATCCGTAAAAAGCACCGTTACAAGTTTGTAGCTTTTTGGTGTAAAAGAACCTGTATTTTTGAGTTCTTGGGCGGTTTCTTCTGGGAGGATATTTAGCAGAAGATTATCAGATTTTTGGCGTTCTTGTTCCACGAGTTGGAGCGTGTTGTTGAGTTCTTGGGTACGTTGTGTTACTTTTTCCTCCAACATTTGATTTTGTTCTTTGATGAGTTTTTCATTTTTTTCCAATTCTTTGATAAGTTGAGCTTGTGCGATTTGTTTTTCCTTTTCTATATTTTGCCCTCTAATACCAAGCCCCACCGAAAAAATACAAAGTTGCATAAATAATCCTACCTCAAAATATGATACTGTTAAACCTAATAAAACAAAATTAGAGTTCAGACCCATAGGAGGAAGCACCGTAGAAAGCCCTCCACCTATAAATAAACAAACACTTCCATAAGCAATATATTTTTGGGCGATATTATCTTTTTGGGTATTTGTGTATCCTAAAAATGCCATTACAATCCCCCAAATAATATCAAATATAATAGTTGTGTTGATAATCCAAGAAGTAAAATCATACAAAAAAACTTTGTAATAGGATAATCCAACAATTACAAAAACCCATATCAAACGTATACGTGCATAATACAAAGTCAAAAGGTCTATTTTGGGAAAATAATCACGCATACGATTAAAATCTCTTACAAATAACATATACCAAATGGCAATATTTCCCAATAAAACCAAAAAAATATAATCAGAATAAAAAAGATATTCACCCAAAAATAAATATTCAGGTATTGTAGTTAATCCCAAAAGCATTTGCGAAACAAAAATATACATCACATAATAAAAATATGTAACATCTCTGCTCAAAAACAACAAAACCAAATGATATAACAAAAACATAGATAATATGCCTTGTAATATTAAATAATGTGATATTTCTTTATCACGTGCATTTATGAGATTTTTTTCATTTAAAAATGCAAAATGTATCCAACTTGATTGGTTATAATTTTTTGTATTTATCCATATAATAATATGCTGTTTTTTGGGTAAAAAACATTTTACTCTACCAGAGAGCGTTTTTATATTACGTTGAGATGCAGGAATATTTTTACCTGTTTTGTGTGTAATAATAATACCTTGTTGAGGATATTCAAAAAAAACATTTATTTCTGAACCCCAACCCAAACTAAATACTTTGTATGTATCATATTCAAAATCCGTAAAAATTTCCCATTTGTACCAGTGTGTAGTATCGATATCTAAATTTCTTGCTATTCTTAATAATTTATTTGGTAAAAATTCTTTTTTTCTAATTTCTTCAAAAGATAGCTTTTGCGTAGGGTCATTATAAGATTTTATTTTTCTACCAAAAAAACTATGAATATTTTTTTTATTAAGAATTTGAATAACATTTGTATCAATATTTTCAAGTGTAATTTCTTTTGTAGGTTTTTCAATAGAAATATTTTTTAAAGTATCTTGTGCTTGTATTTTGTGCGTAAAAATAAATAATTGGATAAAAGAAGCTAAAAAAATGATAAATATTCTTTGCATTTGAAAAATTTGATAAATTAATGTTTTTTTTATTTTTACAAAAATATACAAAAAACAGAAAAACAAACCTACAAAACCCAAAAAACTTTGTAACGATATTTTTTTAATTCTAAAACAAACAAAAACCACTTTCAAATTTTATATTGAAAGTGGTTTTTTTATAAAACATCAAATATTCCCTTTGGGATTTAGGGGACTTTAATTTCTTGGAATCATTCTCAATTCTTGTCCAACAGGAAACGTAATAATTCCCCCAATATTTACTGTATTAGTTGCACCAAGAATAAGGCTTGTAGCAGTAAGTGTTTTGATGTCAAGTGCAATTACACCACCAGAAGTATTATTGATTTTTGGATAAGAAAGAATAAGCTTGGTTTTTAATGGATTTAATGCCCAAGTAATAGGCGAAGGCGTACCGCTCATTTCAACATAATTCATTCCATAAAAAGTTTTGAATTTTAAAGTAACATTTGCATCACCTTGTTTTATGGGCGTTGTGCCTGTGGTATAATAACCTGCATTTGTGCCTGAGCCTGTCCAAGTTGCCCCTGTAAGTTCTGCACTTGTAACATTAGAAACAGAATTGGGATTAAGTGTAAAACGAAATTCACCATTTGTAGGCAAATTTATAACACCCAATAACGAAACCTCTTGACCGTCAATAGGAGCAAGCCAAAGCTCTGTATCTGTGGATTTGGTAATGCGAAGGGTTTGGTTATCAATAGTTGCACCGCCATCTTTATAACTTGGATAACTGATAGAAATGGTATTTTGTGGGGTACTTGTAACCGACCACAACGCCAAAGGACCCAAATTTTGACCATTTAATTGGATACCATTTACCAAAGATTTTGAAAAACGAAGTTTGACATAAGGAGCAGCTTCTACTTTTACACCTGCAATATACATACCCTCTGTTTGCCAATCTTTATTAGCAACTTGTGCCTCCAAACCAGGTGCAGGTTCACGCTCTTTACACGCAAAAACTAATGACAAAAATAAAAGGCTAAGAAATAAATATTGTTTTAACATGGTTTTTATGATTTTTTTTAACTTTTAATGAGTTTCTTTTTAAAGGTTTTTTGTAAATATTTTTTTTAAATCTAAAAATAAATACGTAAAAATACAAAAAAAATTTCATAAAAAAATTAAATAAGTACGTTTTTTTATAAAAACCTTTAAAATAAATTTTTCTAAAAATAAATAAATAATTACCTTTCAATCTAAAATTGATATTAGGTTAAAATTCCATAAAAGATTATATAAATATCTATAAAATTTATATAACAAGTTTATGCGGGATTAACCAGCCCTCTACACCATCGGAATTATGCTCCAAAGAAGCATAACAGAACTTTGGTGATTCTTTTCTCAGGATATTGTAAGCCCCATTTACATCAGCATTTATTTTTTTGCCCTCTTTGCTTACATATAAACCTCTTTGTACTCTTTTTCCTGAAAAAGTATATTTTTTGCCTTCTTCGTATTTTTCAGGTAATTTATCATCATCAATAAAACTTGCTTTGCTGGTGTAACTTTCTTCTCTTATAATAACTTTTATTTGGTGTCTTTCAAGCTTGTTTTTGAGTTTAGAAACAAACTGACCGAGT
>JAAFIN010000229.1 GCA_013297825.1 Cytophagales bacterium | reverse complement strand
TTGTTGAAAGGGCTTAAGTTCGTTTTTTTTAAAAGGTTGCTTACAGACATAGGTGTAATACTTTCTACGATTTCTAATTCCACCAACTTATCTGCAAGCATTTTTAATGTCCATTTTGGCGCATCTGCACTTCGTTCTGTGCAACACAAACTTATTAAATGTGATTCTACTCTTGCGTCAAATTTCTTATCTGACCTTGTTTTATTTGGTTTTTTTATGAATATTTCCATACCTTGCTCACAAAATAATTTTCTCACACGTTCCACCGTTTTTGTGGATAAATGATATTGTGAGGATATTTCTGTTTCGCTTTTGCGGATTGTGTTTTCATCACTACTTAGAAGTATATGAGCATATTTAACTTGTTGTGATGTGTGTTTGCCTTTGGTTACTCGTTCTAATAAAATTGAACGTTCTAACTCGCTAAGATGTATTCTATATTTTGTCATAATTGTTTGTTTTTTGTTTTTTTGGCAAATGTAATCCATTTTTAACAAATATGAATACCACACACTAACAGACATTTTAATTTTTATTGAACACTATTTTACATTTTTAATAATTTTTTTGACTTCTTGAATACTCACATCAAAAATATTTGAAATCATAGTAATTTCAATACCTGATTGGTGTGCTTTGAGAATGTTTTTTTCTTTTTCTAACTTTTTTTCTAAATTAGCTTTTTCAATTTCCAAGTTAGCTTTTTCACGTTCTTTTTTAACGCCTTCTTGATAGAATTCGTCTTCTTCAATATTAAAAAGTAGTGCCATTTTTTTAAGAATTGGGGAAATAAAGTCGTTTAATTTTTTGATTTTAGACAATACACGAAAAGTAAGTTAAACAATTCACGTAATGAATTTTTCTTTTGAGTTTGTATTTTTATAACGTGGAAGTGTAGTAGAAAGTGTAACCATTTTTTCAATAATTTTTTCTATTGCCTCCTCATTTTTTTCTACACCAAAATTCGCCAAAATCCCTAACATAACCACCTCTGGAATGTCTGATTTAAGAAATTCGTTGTAATTTATTTCATTCATATCAAATAAATCATATTTGAATGAAATATTTTTGTGTTGAAATTCGTGTATCATATTCATTTTTTCAAAACCAATATAAATCACAAATTGTAACAAAGGAACATTATGTTTGCGATACAAAATCGTGTAATATTCCGCCATTCTTTTGTGCATTTCTACATTGTTGTATGTTTGAAATTCAATATGCAAGATAAAATTATCTTGTGGATTATCAGGGAAATTTACCAATTTTAGCACGTCAGGCTCACGTTCTATGGTAGTTTGGACTTGTTCAGGCAAATCTGACAAGTTTTTTGGGTCAATGTTCAGTTTTAATGTTTGATTGACCAATGTAAGAACGCTGGGCAAAATATTCTCTTTGATGATTTTATCAAACTTATTTGCTTCTGCATTTTTCTTATCATTTTCTTGTTTTTTTGTATTTTTATGATTTTTTGCCATTAATTTTATTTTTACACAAAAAAATAAAATTTTCAAATACCAAACAAGGCATTTAAAAATTTTATTTTATGTTTTTTTATATTTTAGGAATATTTTATTTTGAAAAAATAATTTTCAAAAATTATTCTGCATCTTCTTCTTCATCATCTGCACCAGCAACCGCAGCAGCAACACCTTTTTTACCTTTGATAACAGGTTCATTTGCTTTTTTATCAATCGCTTCTTTGATAAGAACTTCTAATTTGTCCATCATCTCAGGATTGCCAAGCAAAAGGTCTTTCACAGCATCACGTCCTTGTCCAAGTTTGATTTCATTATGATAGAACCAAGCGCCTGATTTGCGAATAACATTAAGTTCTACACCTAAGTCAATAATTTCACCTACTTTAGAAATTCCCTCACCATACATAATGTCAAATTCAACAGTTTTGAAAGGCGGAGCAACTTTATTTTTTACTACTTTTACTTTTGTGCGATTACCCATAATGTTGTCAGCATTTTCTTTGATTTGTCCAATGCGACGAATATCCAAACGTACAGACGCATAGAATTTCAACGCATTACCACCTGTTGTGGTTTCAGGGCTACCAAACATTACACCGATTTTATCACGAAGTTGGTTAATAAAAATCACACAACAATTCGTTTTGTTGATAGCACCTGTCAATTTACGAAGTGCTTGCGACATCAAACGTGCTTGTAAGCCCATTTTACTATCGCCCATATCACCTTCAAGTTCGCCTTTTGGCACAAGAGCAGCCACAGAGTCAATTACAATAATATCAATCGCACCAGAACGGATAAGATGTTCAGCAATTTCTAATGCTTGCTCACCATTGTCAGGTTGTGAAATAAACAAGTTATCAGTATCAATACCAATTTTTTCAGCGTAAGTACGGTCAAAAGCGTGTTCTGCATCAATAATCGCAGCCATACCGCCCAATTTTTGAGCTTCTGCCATAGCGTGCATTGCGATTGTGGTTTTTCCTGATGATTCAGGGCCATAAATTTCAATCACACGACCACGAGGGAAACCGCCAACGCCTAATGCTATGTCTAAACCTAATGAACCTGTGGAAATAGTAGCAAGGTCTTCCACACGATTATCACTAAGACGCATTACAGTACCTTTTCCATACGTTTTTTCAAGTTTTTCAATGGTAGTTTGGATAGATTTTAATTTTTCAGCTCTGTCGTTTGGGTTGTTAGCCATAAAAAAGGAGGTTTGTTGTTAAATTATTAAGGATTATTACGTATTTTATTTTAAAATTTATTTTTAAAAATTGGTTTTAAACAAAATTTATAAGAAGATTGCAAGAAATTTTATTTTTCGTTTTATTCTTCCTCAAAGTTACAAAATTAGTATGAGAATTGAAAGTTTTTTTTGATATTTTTTCAAGTTTTTTTACGATTTTTTGCAATTTTTTCTAAGAATTTTTCTTTTATTTTCCTCTCATATTTTTAGCAAAGATAAATACTTTGTTTTAAAAATCCAAATTTTTCGCAATATTTTTTTACAAATGTTACAAAATTTTAGCAAAAATGTCGTTTTTTGGGTGCTTTGGGCTTTTCCTTTTATACTCACCGCCCAGCAAATCAATACCTCCCTCCAAGAGCGTGAAGATACCCAACTTGACACCACAAAAAACCTATATTCTAACACCCATTTGTGGGGATATTTGCGTAATAATGAATACTTTAATCCGATTTTTTTGGGTGAAACTTTCTTTGGGTATGCAGGACAAAGCACACTTTTATACACACCACACAAGAATTTTAATATAGAAGCTGGAATTTTCTTTCAAAGGGAACTTGGAGCAAAAGAATTTACTGAAATTCAACCTTTTTTGAGGTTAAAATACCAAAAAAATTATACCGAAAATACGTTTTTTAGGGTGGTTTTTGGAAATTTGTATGCAAATTATAACCACAACCTTTTGGAGCCTTTATATGCGTTTGAACAGCCCTATAATCGTTTTACAGAACAAGGTTTGCAAATCAATTATAAAAAACGAAAATTTGAGGGGGAAATTTGGGTGGATTGGCAACAAAAATTACAACGAAATCCTGCAACACAAGAAATTATTTCAGGAAATGGTCGTTTTGATTTTTTTCCCATTAAAAAAGAAGTTTTTTTTGTAAAAATTCCTTTGCAAATTCGTCTTTTGCATCACGGAGGACAGGATTTGAACACCAAACAAGCGGTTACGTTGGCGTTGGCTGGTGGTAGCGGTGTGGATTTTGGGTGGAATTTTGGAGAAAATAAGCGTGTTCATAGCCTTAAATTTATGCTAAATGCCTTGTATTCTGCAACCGACCGCTCTTTGGACACGCTTGGCACGAATATAAAAGTACCTTCTTTGGTTGTGCCTAATGGGACTGCGTTGTATGCAAATGTAATGGCGGAATGGAAAAACACAAATTTAACAGGAAGTTTTTGGGCGGGCGAGGATTTTTATTTTTCGCAAGGTGGAGGACTTTATAGCAGTATTCCACAAAGCAGGGAAGGTATTTATCAGAAATCACGTAGATTGGCTTTTTTGCGTTTTACCAAAAATTGGCATATTGATTCAGATATTTATTTAGGATTGCGTGTAGAGCCTTATATGGACTTTGAAAATGGTCTTTTGGAGTATAATTATGGATTTTTTATAAAATACAATCCGAAGATTAATGTTAAATTGTGAATTGTGAATGGTAAATGGAACAGTCAAAAACATACTTTTTTCTTACTACTTTCTCCTACCACCTTATTACTTTTCCCCTTACTACTTTCCCTTTTTCCCTTGTTACTTTCTACTCCAACCTAATTTTCCCTAAAACTTCACAAGTTTCAATATTTTTGAGTGTTCCACTTTTTCGTTTTTTATTGGTATTAAAATCAACAGCAATAAAATGCGTGCAGTTTTTTATGGCTTCTAAATCTCTTTCTTTGTCATTTTGAAAACCTCCCAAAAGTGCCCAATCATTTACTTTTGTTTTGAATTTGTCAGGCAAATAACGTGGTTTTTCTGCAATATGATAAACAAACACATTTTCAGAAAGTGTTTTTAACAATTCCATTGCTAAAATATCCGTGCCTTTAAAATCACAAACTGAAAAACTTACTTTTGGATCATTCGCATAATGAGTAATAAAAGGTTCATAATGTGTCTTGAAATCCTCAAAACTTATATTTCCATTTCCAAAAATATAAATATTCATAAGAAATTATTTTTATAAAAAGAGAAAGTAATTTTTTTTGTAATATTGCAAAGTTTTGCATAACATAAAAATTTTATTGTTATAAAAAAAAAAGTTAAAAACACATTTTGAAGTGTATTGTTTTTGATTTGGCGTTGTTTGCGCATCATTGCACAATATACTTTTTTTATTTTTAAATAAAAATGCAAAAATTCATTTCATTTATTCAAAATCTCCAAAATATTATTGGGAAATATCTAAGTTGGCTTACTACTGTTTTGGTGTTGGTGGTTGCTTTTGATGTGTGTAGAAGGTATTTATTCAATAAAACTTCGGTTGCATTTTTGGAATTAGAATGGTATATTTTTTCAATTATTTTTCTCTTGGGAATGGGTTTTGCGTTGCGACACGACGAACACGTGAGAGTAGATGTATTTTATGCACGTTTTTCTGAAATCCAAAAGGCTTGGGTTAATCTGTTTGGAACGCTTTTTTTTCTTGTGCCTTTGAGTATTTTGTGCATTTATCATAGTATCACGTATGTAAAAGTTTCGTATTTTTTGGGTGAAAATTCTGCCAATCCAAATGGATTGCCTTATACATTTTTAATTAAAATGATAATTCCCATAGGGTTTTTCTTGCTTTTATTGCAAGGTTTGGCGTTGATGGGAGCGTGTTATTTGGTTATTTTGAAGAAAAAAGAAAAGATTTTTGATTGAAAAGTAGTCAGAAATCAGGTGTCAGGAATCAGGAATTAGCAAAAATTAAAAAAATAAACTTAATAATTTCTTAATACAGAAAAATAAAATTTTGATAACATTTTTCAGACCTTTGCAGTTAATTTTAAGAATTTAAATGCAAATTATTTATGAAAAAACTTTATTTTATTTTAGTTTTAACCTCTTTTTTATTTTTACAAATAAAAAATGTAATAGGGCAAGTTAATATTTTTCCTGTGGAAACTATGGGAACTGTGGGGGGTACTACTGCTATTGCTTCACACACAGGCTGGGTAAATAATGCTACATTATCCTTTACTGGTACAGGTGATGTGCGAAGCACTACAGTATCAACAGGATATGCAGGAGCAAGCGGTAACGCAAATGTATTTTTAACAACATCAAGTTCAAGGTCATTGCTTATTTCAACTATTAATACTTCAAGTCATACATCATTATCTTTGAGTTTTGGTGTGTATAAAAGCACAACTACAGGTGAAACAGGCACAAGTCTTGCAGTAGAAGTTAGCACTGATGGAACTTCTTTTTCTCCTTTATCTTTCCCAGCGTTGGCTACAGGTGCTGGTACAGCTACTTGGTTTTTGAGAACTGCAACAGGAACCATTCCAAGTACGCCCAACTTGCGTATTAGATTTACAAATAATTCAGGTACTACACAATTTAGGCTTGATGATATTCAGTTGCAAGGCATTTTAGTTGCTTCCAACACCATTTCAGCTCCTTCTACGCCTTCTACGGTTAATTTAGCAAATTGTTCTTCTACTGCCAATACCAATGTAACTGTAACCTCAACAGGAACATTCACAGCAGGCAATAATTATACTGCTCAACTTTCTGACGCATCAGGCAGTTTTGCTTCGCCTATCGCAACCGCAAGCATTACAGATAACACAAATACACCGCCTACTATTACGCTTATAGTTCCTGCGGGAACGCCAACAGGCACAGGTTACAAAGTGCGTGTAATTTCAAATAATCCAAGCATAACAGGAACAGAAAGTGGTACATTTACAATAAATCAAGGCGGAAGTTGTTCAAGCAATGCGAGTGATTATTTTAGAAGCAAACAAACAGGAAATTGGAATTTGACTTCTACGTGGGAAAGTTCAGCAGATAATACAAATTGGATAAATGCAACACTCGTACCTAATGCAAGTGCAAATATTATTACCATTCAAACAGGACACAATGTAACTATTACAGATACACGCAATTTTGACCAAACTTCTGTCAATGGAAATTTGACTTTTGGCACAAATGCGACTATTACCATAGCAGATGGAGCAGGCACAGATTTAACTATAAATGGTGGTGGTGTTTTAGAATATAATGGCACAGCAAATTCTATCAATACCACATTTACAGGTACTGTTTTGGTTAATACAAATGGCGTTTTGCGTTATACAGTTGGTTTTTTTGGTGGTTCAGTTGCCCAAAATCTTGGTGGAACAAGCACCAATCCACAAATTACGTATGCCAATGGTGGAATTTTTGAGTGGAATAATACAGGTGGATTTGGTTCAAGCAATGTTACATATTTTTCTACTTCTGCAGTTGCAGATATTCCTGTATTTAGAATTACGCAAGGCGTGAGTAGTGTAGGAGCAAATATACCCAACACACTTACTTTTAATGGTGTTTTTGAAGCAAATAACAACATTACTTTTACACTTACAGCAGATAAAATTTTTAGAAATGGTATCAGAGGAACAGGCACTATTACTCAACAAACAGGCTCAGGAAAATTCGCTATCACAGGCTCAACCGCAGAATTAAGTGGTGTTACATTATCCCTTAATACAACAAATGGACTTTCTTTAGAAAATAATGGTGTTGTAAATGTGAATAATAATATTACAATGTCATCAGGAACAATCATATTTTTGAATGCAGATTTGAACCTCAACAATAGAAACCTAAATCTAAATGGTGGTACAATCCAAGAGGATTTAACCAATAGTTTTACAATTATTGATAATACCGCCACCACAGAAACCTCAAAAGGCGGTGCGGTTATTTATAACGCAACTGTTACAGGTGTTGTAACTAATTTCTTTAATGCTGGGCTTTCACTTAATCACGGTGGAACAGGCGATTATGCTATTACTGTAAGACGCAGACATTATTCTGGTGGTTTTGGACAAGGTATCAAACGTATTTACCAAATTACAGGTACGCCTTCTGGTACATCTGTGATGACAATTCGCTATGCAGAAACTGAACTTGGCACACTAACAGAGCCTTTGTTGATTTCACGTTGGCAATCTGGTACAGGTTGGCAAAGTTATACGCCTGATGTTGTGGATTTTGTGGGCAATGTTGTTACATATAATAATGTTACTGCATTTTCGGATTGGACATTAAGCAGTCAAACCAATGCTTTGCCTATTCAACTCATTTCTTTTGAAGGAAAATCATTAGGAAAAAATACTTCAAAAATTACTTGGAAAACTGCTACAGAAATTGATAATCAGTATTTTATTTTGGAAAAATCTGAAAATCAAAATGATAAAAGTTTAGCAAATAATTTCATAAAAATTGCACAAATAGATGCACAAGGCAATAGCAACCAACTAAAAGAATACAATTTTGTGGATAATGATTTCCAACAATCCGCATATTATCGTCTTATTCAAGTGGATTACAATGGTACAAACACAGAAGTTGGTTTATTTTTCTTAAAAAATGAAAATGCAATTTCTTTGGAAATATTCCCAAATCCTGTGTTGGAAAATGTGAATCTGAAAGGCGAAAAAAATGCAATTTATATGCTTAATATTCAA
>JAAFIN010000228.1 GCA_013297825.1 Cytophagales bacterium | reverse complement strand
GAAAGGTCAAGCGGTGAGCTAAATCGCACAGTGGAGTGTCAAAAATCCTGAGTCTGATGGCAAGGGGACACGTTGAAACATGAAATAAACATCAAATGTATAAGTTTGTGTAAGTTTTATATAGCGGAAAATACACACGAGAATACTGTAGCACATCTTTTTGGAGTTTCTACTTATAAACTCACCCAAAGCCTCAAACCTGAATTGGAGCAAAGAATTGCCCTATTTTTAGAGTACGAAAAATTCAGTGATTTGGAGGATAATATCATTCGTGAATTGGTTTTGGAGGAGTTTATGATTTTTACAAAAAATTCAAAAAACCAATAATTTTAAAAAATATGAAAGATTATTACCTTATTGAAAAGGGAGAACAAACTGGTCCTTTTTCTTTGGATGACTTAAAAAATAAAAACCTATCCAAAGAAAGCAAAATTTGGGTGGAAGGTTTAGAAAATTGGGTAAATGCTGAGAGCATAACAGAATTAAAATCTATTTTATCTAAAACTCCACCACCCATCACACAAATAGAAACTAAATCACCCCCAACAATACCTCAAATCAAAGCTAAAACACCACCAACTATAAATCCAAACATAAATCATATTCAAAAAAATGATGATTATTTTGGATATGAACCTGTTGTTTCAGGAGGTCGTTTTTTGGCAGTATTGATAGAAAGTTTGGTTTTGTCTCTTCCAACCTTATCAGTTCAACAGTTAGAACTACATTTACAAGTAGTTGTTAGTTTGGCTCTTACAGCATTGCTCGCAGTGATTACTTACCCATTATTTTCAGGGAATTTAGGGCATAAAATTTTGGGTTATAAAGTCATTTCAGCCAAAGATGGCAAAGATTATAATAATGCAGGCTTGGGTGCGTTCCGAGAGGTTTTAAAATCCTTAATGGTTTTTATCATTATTCCTGCAATGTGGCTTTTATTCAACAAAAAACTACAAAATTTATACGATATTGTGTTAGACACATACGTTGTAAAAGGCAAACCTAATCAATAACTTATTTTATGAAATAATATTATTTTATGTAGGGATACACAACGAAGTTCTTACACGTTGGCACAATTAAAATCCTACCATCTTACTAAAAATACTTTGATATGGTCGTAAGATATGACAGACTGGAAAAAGGTAATAGACTTCCCTGAAATTGCTTCTATTGTCATAGAAACCAGTAAAAAAAGTAATAATGGAGTAAGCAATTATTATTGTTGTGCTTCTTTTGGTAGTAACAATAGGCATTTTGTTGTTTTACGGTTTTATAAGTTATTTGAAAGAAAGGGACTCTTTGACAAGTACCTACAACACAGAAAATAATTTAGAAGGAATGAAAACCAAAGAAAAAAAGGAAGAATATCAAACAAACAAAGAAAATTTTGCTAAAACCGAAGAAAGGAAAGAAGAAGATAAAAAAATTATGCCTTTACCTCCACAAAATACAGCAACACAATTTGTTTCTAATAACTTTTATGGCAATGGTCATAATGAATACATATTTTGCACAATGGTTGGGAATGGAAGGCATAAGACTTTTGTTTATTGGGCTACAAATAAGCAAGAGTATATAGAACTTACTACCATAGAAGAACCAGTTGAAAATACTTCAATTGTAAAATTTCCAAATAGTGAAAAGCAATATAAGTTGTATTATGAAGTAGGAACTATTATTGTGGAAGATAAAAAAGTACAACTACAAAAATTTACGCAATACAATTAAAATTTTTATTAACAATATTTTTAAAACTAAATTATTTTTCACCTGAAAAAACATGAAAAAACTCTTTTTTTTAAGCATTTTTTTGCTTATTGCCAATTTTTCTTTTGCCCAAAAAGTAACACAATATTTTGATGCACTTGCAGTGCAACTTGTCATTGAAAATCAAACAGGTGCAAAACTTTATAGCATTCACGTGTGTAAAACTTGGAATGCTGATAATGAACCTGATGAAACTGATTGGAAAGATTTTATGTGGAGCGAGGATTTAATTCCTTCACGATATTTTGAAGATGACCAAGCAGAGCAAATTATAATTCCTGTTGATAATAAAACGCCTTGTGGTTGGGATATTATGGTAAAAGAAACCGAAAATGACCCAACGCCTATTATTTTTACAAATGTTGACTTTTGTTTTTTAAAAAAATTAGTGTTTTTTGTAAAAAATGACAAAATTTTCTATAAAACCGAATAATATTTTTTAAAAACTATAAAAAGCATAAATAAAAAACCACCAAAAGCCTTAAAAAAGTTTTTGGTGGATTTTTTTGTATTTACTGATTCCTGAAACCTGATTACTTTTTACGCATTTACCAATTCCCAATTAAGTTGTCTTACAGCATTTTGCAAAAAATTTGGGAGAATTGTGCGGTGTGTAAGCACGATTTTATCCTCATCATCAAGTCTATCCACCATTTCGTCATATTTTTCTTTACCGTGAATTTCAATGATTTCGGTTTTTTTAGCGTCATCTTTGAGGTAAGAAAGCATACCCATTGGGTCAGCTTCTGGGTGAAATTGGGTAGCAAATATTTCAGACGAAAAACGAATTGCCATCATAGCACGTTCCAAATCCACGTGAGGGCGGATTTTTTCCAATGCGAGGATTTCAGCACCAAGTTGTTCAAGTTTTTGCATATCAGGTTCTATGACTTGCCAATTACGATTATCCACCATATAAAAAGGGTCATTCAGACCTTCAAACATTTCATCACGCATACCTTCCTCTGTAAGATGTGTAGGAAATACCCCAAAAGAAACTGAATTTCTTAGGCAAACCTTACCTACCTTAAAAAATCTGCAAATCATCTGAAAAGAATGGCAGATAAAGAAGGCATATTTCTTGGTAGAAGTTGGATTATTTTCACAATTTTTGTTATAATGCCAAAGACTTTCCAACCAATGAAAATATTTTTCCTCCCACGCTTTTCCTTCTCCCTCAAAGGGCGAACCAGGCCCTCCTGACGAAATAAAAATATCATAATCTTCAATGTGAGGCACTTCTTCTTTTGCTCTTACATTAAAAATATCATATTCCAAAGTGATACCAAGCGTATTATTTTTGTTGGTAATGATTTCTTTGATGTTACGCATACCTTGATTGGGTGCGTCATTGTACAAATCCAAAACAGCTACTTTTTTGACTTTCATAGTTTGTTTTTTGAGGTTATAAAAATAAATTTGATACAAAATTTTTTTTATTTTTCTTTGTTTTTTGATTATTTTTTAAAAGGAATAAACAAATTAAAAACGTATTTAAACGATTTATTAAGAATTTTGTATTGTTTTTTTATGAGTAATATGTGGTTTTTTATATTTTTTAAATCTTATTTTTCTATACTGCTAAATTATTTATTAAAAAACTGCAATATTGATTAAACAAATATACAAAAAAAAAGTTTTTTTTCCTATTTTCACTAAAAAAATGATTTGAAAAAAGTGCTATCTTCTACACAAATTGGTGTATTTTTTTGTATGATTTTTTTATTTTTTTAAAAAAAAGTACTTTAATTTTAAAATTACATTAGCTTAAATATTTTTTGTAAGAGTAGTCAAATATACGCCTTTTTCTTCATTTTCTAACACAACTTTTATATGGTCTTGTAAAGTAGTTGCAAGACTATAACCTACAAACGTTGCTTTCACAGGAAAATTTTGGTGATTTCTATCTACAAGCACCGCAATTTCTATTTTTTTGATGTTTATTTTCAAAAAAGGTTTCAGACTATACGCCAATGTACTACCTGTATTCAGTACATCATCTATCAAAATAATAGCTTTTCCTGCAAGTTGGGCTATATCTATGTTGATTTTTACCTCTGTTTGAATGGGTTGAAATTTATCCAATTCTACCTCAATCAGTGTATTTTTGATGGGACTTATTTGCTCAAAACTTTGTTGAATTTTTTGGGCTAATAAATATCCTCCACCTGTTACACCTGCAAAAATAATTTCTTGTTCTTGGAAATTATGTTCGTATATTTGATAGGCAATTCTTTTAATTTTTTGGTCTATTTGTGCAGGTGTGAGTAAAATAAGCATAACAAGGTTCAAGGTTCAAGGTTCAAAGTTTAAGGTTCAAAGGTTAAGGAATGTGTAAATTTTAATATGTCTATTTTTGGCGTTTCACAGGCATAAATGCCTGTGCTTTACATAAAAACACAAAAATATGTATATAATAAGCATTTATGCCTATTTTTAAAAGTATTCATTTTGTTTTTAATTCATTCCTAAAAATGTTAAATTTGTATTTAATCCTGCTAATTTTGTAATCCTCTAAATCCTGTTTAAAAATCGTGTTTAAAAAATTAAAAGTATGAAAAATATTTGTAATTTCAAATAATTTTCAAACAAAACACAAAAATTTACAAGAAAAAAAATAAAACATTAAAAAAAATTACTTTTTTCAAAAAAAATCTTGTAAAATTGAAGATTGATAAAAATAAGGTGTCAGGAGTTAGGTGTCAGGAGTCAGGTATAAGAAATTAAACCTTAAACTTTTGAACCTTGAACTTTAAACCTTGAACTTTGAACCTTGAACTTTGAACCTTAAACTTTGAACCTTTTGAATGCAAGCAAATAACGATAATTTCTTTAATTTTTTTGGATATTTTAATGTAAAAAAAACACTTTATAGCAAATTTGATGAAAATGCACACAAAAATATGTCTGCTACGCTCATTCAACCCGCCTTAGAAGAAGTTTATTTGAGGGGTGATAGGGTGATGTTTGGGTTTGTGTGGTTACATTTTTTGCTTGCGTTAGCTTTTGGTTATGTGCATCAAACGTGGTTTTGGACGTTTGCGGTGGGTTTGGGGGCGTTATTTAGTTTTTATTTGGCAACTGTGTTTGCAAGCAAAACCTTTTTTACGAGGGTTTTGGCAGGAATTATTATACAAATATTTGTTTTTTTGTATTTGTACCAATGGAAAGGACTTCCAGAAGTACGTTTTTTCTTTTTTACGTCATTTATTACGCTAATTGTTTATCAAGATTGGCGGTCTATGTTTGTGAGCGTGATTGTGATGCTTGTTCAGGTGTCTGTTTTGGTGTTTTTGGGAAATGCCATCAGTGAATCAATACCTGCGTTGAAAGAATATGAAAAGTTTATTTTGATGGTGGTTTCACACGACAGCAAAGGCAATGTAAATGCACAAGCGTTTTTGCTGTATATGATTGCTTCCACGTTTCAGGTGTTTTTGGGGGGATTGTGGGCGCATTTTCTCAAAACACAAACCATTTCAGAGATTTTTTCTAACCAAGAAATTTTAGCACACGAATTAGAAATAGAAAAAATGAATTCTGTTTTGGAAAATAAAGTATTAGAAAAAACCAAAGACCTCCAAATAAAAGTAGAAGAATTGCAAGCAAATGAAGAAGAAATTAAGCAAAATTTGGAAGAAATGCACACCATTCAAGATGAATTACAAAATCAAACATTGACCTTAGAAGAAAACAAAAAACAACTTGAATTTACTGCCCAAGAACTCCAAACCAAACAGCAAGAAATGGAGATTAAACAGTGGATTGAAACCAATCTTACAGAGTTTGATGCAACTATGCGACTTCATTATGGCAAAAATCTGCACGATTTTGTTGATGTTATTCTCCAAAAACTTGCATTGCTTGTCAATATTACACAAGGGGCAATTTATGTATTTGAGGAACAAAATCAAAGCCTCGTAATGTACGCAGGATATGCGTGTAATCCGCAAAATGTCAAAAAAAATACGTTTAAATCAGGTGAAGGCATTGTTGGGCAAATTATTCGCAATAAAAGATTTATTTTATTAAAACAACTTCCTCACGAACAGGGTGCTGTGGTGAGTTCTGCATTGGCAAAAATTTATCACAAAAACCTTTTAATAATGCCTCTTTTGTATAATGATGAACTTCAAGGGGCGATAGAAATTGCGATTTTAGATGAATTTCCAAAAAAATACCAAGATTTTTTAGAACGACTTTCCAAAAATATTGCTTCCACCATCCAAAGTATGCAAGGTGTGTTACGCACCCAAAAACTGTTGGAAAGCTCCCAAGAAATTACCAGAAAACTGCAAGAAAATGCGTCAGAATTAGAAAAAACCAAACAAGAGGCAGAGGCAAAAGCACTCGCTTATCAACGCCAATTTAATGCCTTAGACCAATCGCTTTTGATGCTTGAATGTGAAGCAGAAGGCAAAATCATTAGGGCAAATGATAAATTTTTGCAACTTTCTAAATATCCTCAAAATGAGCTTGTAGGACAACATTTTAGTATTTTTCTCACTGAAAAATTTATCCATTCTACCAAATACAAACAACTTGCCTTACAAATTCGCAGGCAGGAATTTGTAGAAGTGGAATATGATTGTATCACCAAAGATAAAACCCTTTTTTGGATAAAAGCCTATTTTTATAGTTTGGGCGAAGGCAAAGAACGTAAAATTATGGTCTTGGCTTATGATATTACCACCGAAAAAGAGCAGGATTTTCGCATTATGGAGCAACTCCAAGCCCTGCGTGAAAATGAGGAACAAATGCACAACACGCTTGAAACAATGCAAATTCTGCAAGAAGAAAAAGATTATACTGCAAGAGAATTACAGGAACAATTAAATGCTATCAATGTGTCTTCTGTGGTTTTGATATTTACGCCAGATGAAAAAATTAGTTTTGTCAATGAAAAATTTTTGCAATTAACAGATTACACAGAAGAAGAATTACGTTTGCAAAAACACCAAAATATTCTTTCTACGAAATACGCATCTTCAAAATCCTATCAAAAACTTTGGGAGCGTTTGCGTAATAATGGTGCTGTGGAAAGTGAATTTGATTTTTTGGCAAAAAATGGCGAAAGAATTTGGTTAAGGGGAAGTTATTATCCCATTTTGAATAATAAGGACGAAATTTCAAAAATAATGTTTATTGCAAGCAATATTACCCAAGAAAAAATACAACAAGAAGAAATCAAAAAATACCTTATTGACCAAGAAGTAACACAAAGTAAATTAAACGAAAAAATAGAAAAAATTACGCAATTTAATCATTTTTCATTAAAATATTTGTGTGCTTTTATCATCAATGAAAAAGGGATTATTTCAGAAATCACAGAAAATTTTGAACAAAATATTTTACCAAATATTCCACGTCATAATTCACATCAAGAGCATTTTGTAGGGTCAAATTATAACCGATATTTGCACCTTCCAGAGGTTATGGAAAAACTTAGCAAAGAAGGAAAAACATTAGAACAATATGTTTTTTTTGGAAAAGATATTAAAAATGTGGTTTTTTATCCAATATTTAATGATGATGAGAAAATGGAAAAAGTGGTTTGTGTGGTGATTTAGAAGTTTAAGGTTCAAAGTTTAAGGTTCAAAAGCTCAAAAGTTCAAAAAATCAAGGGTTAAAAAAAATCTTGCTAATCCTTAAATCCTGAAAATCCTGCTCAAAAAATCTTGCTAATCCTTAAATCCTGAAAATCCTGCTCAAAAAATCTTGCTAATCCTTAAATCCTAAAAATCTTGCTCAAAAAATCTTGCTAATCCTTAAATCCTGAAAATCCTGCTCAAAAAATCCTGTTAATCTTAAAATCCTGAAAATCCTGCTTCAGACTTTGGCTGTTTCATTTACCATTAAAAAAGGCTGTTCCATTCATAATTTATAATTCATAATTCATAATTAAATTTATGCTTTTTATAACCGAAGAACTCTTACAAGAGGCTTGGAATGAGCTTCTTACAATCAAAACAACAGAAGAAATGGGTAATTTCTTGGACAATTATCGTGAAAGTCAGCCTCATTTTTTGGCTTTTATGAATGGAAGTTTTAAACGATTGTTTTCAGAAGAAAGTTATACCCTGCTCATACATAGCACAGGACAGATGTTTTATATGATTAAAAAAAGTAATCCCACTTTGCCTGAAATAAGTCAAGAAAATATTAGAGCAGTATTTGATGACAATATGAAAGTGGGTGTTTATATCCAAAAATCTGAAAAACCAGAGGAAACACTTATTTATATTGCCCAAAATCATAAATATCCTATTTTAATGAAAAAGTCTTTGCAATATTCTGCCATATTAGCAACACATAGCTCAAAAGAAATTGCAATGTTAGGTTTTCTTATCATAAAAATGCTTGTAGAAGCGTGTGATAAGGCAATGGAATAATGGTGAATGAAACAGCCAAAGTCTGAAGCAGGATTTTCAGGATTTTAAGATTAACAGGATTTTTTGAGCAGGATTTTCAGGATTTAAGGATTAGCAAGATTTTTTTTAACCCTTGATTTTT
>JAAFIN010000227.1 GCA_013297825.1 Cytophagales bacterium | reverse complement strand
GTAGAGTTTTAAATTGCTTGGCGTTACTTCATCTACACCTGAAATAATATTATCGCTTGGAATAGTGAAATTCATTGTGTTGTATGCAACTGTATTATTGCCAAATTGTCTTACAATCCAATAATATGTAGGTGTATTTGTGCCAGCGTTCAATGCACTTACGCCATTTACAGGATTTCCACGAAGTTGGAAAGCAACAAATTCGTCAGCAGGGGCAGTTGTGAAATTGATAGATACTTTTGCATTGGTAAAGTTGTTTAATCCATTGCTTACATTCATTCTTTGGGAAGTTCCTCTTGCTACTGCGACCTGTGAAGCAGTACGAGAAACACTACCATTCAAAGTAAGGTTTTTTCCGCCTATAAAATCAATAAAATTACCTGATGTTTCATTGAATTGATAATAATTTGAAAGTCCTGTTTCCCCTCCTGAAAGCGTAAGGTGCATATTTTCACGTATTTGTGCTTGTGTGCGAACCACCGTCCAAAACCTTAATTCATCAATCAATACATTTGCGTTTCCACCAATGACAGGAGCAGCAATGGTAAATTGTCCTGTTGGTGTAATAGGCGAAGCATGGACACCAGAATAACGATTTATACCATCAATATACAAATTCCAACCACTATTAAACACCAATGCAACGTGTTTCCACTCACCTACAGGAACATTAACACCTGTATCATACACACCTACACCTGTTACATACACTTTAAACCTACTTTCTTCTATAAATAAAGCATATCCATTGCCAGAGCCATTGCTAAAAACGGTAGAGGTATTTGCATTTGGAAAATACGCCCACATTTCCACACTAAAATTATTGGTTGCACTTGAAAGAACATTGCTTGTATTGGCAAAAGAACCACCAGCACCATCAAAAGAGGACATATTACCTCTTTCTTGAGAAGTAACTGGACAAAGTAAGGCATCACCACTTATGACCCAACTTTTAGATGAAATCAAAGATGCACGGGCAGAAGCACCTGCACAATATTTGAGTCCTGTTGCATCTAAACGCACCCCTGTTTTTACGTTTTGAGAAGCCCAACCTATGAGTATATTGTCATAATTGGTTTGATTCATACCTGAATTACTAAATATAGCATCTGCGCCATTAGAAATTCCTGCATTTAGTTGTGTAACGTTCCAAGTAGCTAAGTTTTGATTGAAAGCAGTAGCATTTTGAAACATTCGAGTCATATTTGTAACAGCACTTGTATTCCAACTTCCTATATTTTGATTAAAAGCAGTAGCATAATAAAACATATAACTGATATTTGTAACCGCATTTGTATTCCAATTTCCTATGTTTTGATTGAAAGCAGTAGCATTATAAAACATTAAACTCATATTTGTAACCGCATTTGTGTTCCAATTTCCTATATTTTGATTGAATACAGTGGCATTAGAAAACATAGACTGCATACTTGTAACAGAGATTGTATTCCAGTTACCTATATTTTGATTAAAATTAGTAGCACTTTGAAACATAGACTGCATACTTGTAACAGAGATTGTATTCCAGTTACCTATATTTTGATTAAAATTAGTAGCATTTTGAAACATACCACTCATATTTGTAACCCCACTCGTATTCCAATTTCCTATATTTTGATTAAAAGAAGTAGCACCATAAAACATAGAAATCATATTTGTTACAGAACTTGTATTCCAATTTCCTATATTTTGATTGAAAGCAGTAGCACCATTAAACATATCTCTCATATTTGTTACTACACTTGTATTCCAATTTCCTATATTTTGATTAAAAGAAGTAGCACCATAAAACATATAACTCATATCTGTTACAGAACTTGTATTCCAATTTCCTATATTTTGATTGAAAGCAGTAGCAGTATTAAACATTTGATACATATTTGTAACTGCACTTGTATTCCAATTTCCTATATTTTGATTGAAAGCAGAGGCTATACAAAACATAAAACTCATATCTGTAACTGTGCTTGTGTTCCAATTCCCTATATTTCCATTAAAAATAGAACAATTATAAAACATATTACTCATATCTGTTACATTACTTAAATTAGGAGCATCTGTAGCATTAGAGTTAAGATTATTGCAACTACCAAAAGCCCCATTCATAGAACTCCACATAATACTTCCCCATTGTTTGATATTACGAATTTTACTGCTTTCACTTCCAAAACTAAAATAAACCCTTGGAAAAGCCCCTGATATACTTATTTCATAAGTATTACCATTGGTTAATCCTGTGATTATACAATTACCTGTTTGTCCTATGATATTTGTATATCCTGAAGCAGTAGGCAATACTTGGCGATAACTCACATTATACATATAACCTGTGCTTGTGGTAGGTATGGTGATAGTGTTATCATTCGTAATCCACTCTGTGATAAAAGGCTGTGGAGCTACAACTGTGTAGGAATAGTTTGCATTTGCATTATTATTGAGGTTAAGCGTTGCCATATCATAGCCATTTTGCAATATACCTGCTGTTCCCACAATCGTAGCAAGTTGTGCAGAAGTGCGTGAGGAAGAAAATATATAGTATTTTACATTGGTACTAAGTGGTCGGGCTGGAATAGTTGCTCTGCCTGTTACACCTGTGAATGTAAGTTGCACGATAGCAGAAGTAGCAAAATTATTGGTGGTGTATCGCACAAACATATTTTCACCACTTGCAGGGGCAAGATTGGTGGTAACAGTTACTTTTACTGGGTCAGTTGCAGTAACTTGTGCCATTGCAGGGCTTTGTATGACATTGGTAATAGTAACAGGATTGTAAGCAGTTGCCCAAATCGCAGAAAGATTATCAGCAGTTAAGTTTTCTTGAATATTTACGGTGTAATAGGTGTTATTTGCCAAAGCAGATAGGTTTCCATCTACACCTCCACCTGTATTGTATCTTGCAGTATTTGCTACACTTCCTACCACTGAAACCGTATTAAGTGCGTAAGGTGTGGTTGTTGCGTCACTTACAGTGTAAGGTCGCCAACAAGGATTGTAATTTGGGGAGGCAGTTGTGCCTGTGTGAAAAGCGTAGGTTTGGGTAGCAGGTGCTGGTGTGGCAGTTGTCTGAAAACGCACTTGACGAAACGCCCCTAAGTCATTAAGTGTTAATCTGCTATTGCTCAAAGCTGGGCTTGTTCCACTCGTGAGATTGGTGTAAAATACAGCAGGCTGTGCGAAAACATAGCCTACTGTCATCAAAAACACCACAATATTACAACATATTTTTTTGAAATGTGTAGATAAATTCATACGTGAGAAGTTTTTTTATTGTTTGATAAAATATAAAAATTAAAATACAAAGATAAATATAAAAATTTATATTTATGTAATTTTTTTGAGTAAAAAAATGCTTTTTTGGGTTATTTGTCCTATTAAAATTGGTTCTCTAATAATTTTTTTAGAATATATTTTTTGTTTTGGGTGTCATTCTGAAAGAATCTGGCTGTTTTTTCTGCATAGAACAGCCAAACAGTCAGATTCTTTCAGAATGACAAAGGAATGTTTTAAATTTGGCTGTTTCATTCCTAATTCATAATTTATAATTCATAATTTGCATTTGTAGTCCATTTGTAGTCCCCAAAAAATCATATTTTTTATAAAAAAAACAAAATAATGTGTAATTTTGAAGAAAAATTAGCTCTTGGTACAAATTGTCATTCTGAAAAAATCTATATATTCTCTCACACAGAACAGTTAGATTCTTTCAGAATGACAACAAGAGTGGTTAGTGGGGCTACACTTACAAAATCCCAAAAATAAGCATTTACTAAAAAGTAAATATTGGATATTCAGAACTTTTTGTTACCTTATATCGTAAGTATCCACATATCTTTAACATTACAAATTTTTTATTTATTTATCTTTTTTCAAATAAAATATAATCACATATATTTTTCACAGAACACATATTTTTTATATGAAACACACATCTACAACTTTGCGAGGTTTATCGCTTTTATTGAAAGAGAAATGGCATCAATGTATGCTGTTTTTGGTTTTTTTTCTTTTGGTTTCAGAAGGATTTGCTCAAATTCAAACTGCACAATCAGGTGATTGGAATGTAACAAGTACCTGGCAAGGAGGGGTTATACCTACTTCTGGTAATGTAGTTATAAATTCATTACATACAGTTAGTATTGGAACAGGTGCTACCACTGCAAATATTGGAAATCTTACTGTAAATGGTATGTTAGATTTAACCACAAATACCAGTACTATGGGGAATTTTACACCTGTAAATACTTCTACAGGAACAATCAGAGCTTCATACGATTATAATTTTCCCAACTCACAAGGAGCAGGAGGTGGTAGTGATTGGGGGTCTTTAGTTTTAGAATATTATGGCAATGGAAGTATGACATTGTTACCTACTTTTGGATTATCAGGCACAAATAATTATCCTGCACTAAAATTCACAGGAACATCTGCTTTTACAGTAACACTACCTACTGCTAATATAAATGTATTTGGTAATTTACATTTAGCATCATTGACAACACTCAATACATCTATCAGCAATGGATTAGATATTAAAGGTGCGTTAATTATTTCAAGTGGAAATACTTTTAATGCAAATGGACAAGCTATTGATATCAGGGATTTAAATACATTAGGTACTCTTATACAAGGTACATTTACACTTAACAAAGGAAATACTACTTTTTATAAATCCTTAGATGTATCAAGTACAGGTAATTTCTCAACTAATACTACTAATAGCAAAATAACTACTTTTTGGGGTAATATAACAAATAGCGGAGTATTTAATTTGGGGTTAATGGGATTGTCAGATTGCGATTTTGTGGAAAACCTTACTATAACACCTAATGCTCAAATGACGTTTGGTCAATTGCCCACAGGAAAAAGTACTATATTTGCAGGAAAAACATTAATAATAGCAAATGGGGCAAGTAATGTAAATTTCACAGGTGTTGGTGTACATATATTAGGTACTTTGATAAATAACTCTACTGCCAATGTAGTTAATTATATGAGTGGGACAGGAACATTTATTAATGGTGTAAATGCGATACTCGGTTTCAAAGGAACTAATCAGCCAAGCGTAACAAATTTTAATTGTACTGCGAATGGAAATGAGGTAGTTTATGATAGAACCAACACTCAAAATATAAGGGGTGAAACTTATCATCATTTAACATTTGGCGGTGGTTCTGTAACCAAAACTTTACTGGGAGATATCACAATAAATGGATTATTGAAAATAGATGCTACTACAACCCTCGATGCAAATACACGTAACATTAACATAGCAGGGAATATGGAAATTGTATCAAATGGTATATTTTCAAGTTCTGGTGCAAGCACAGTTTCATTCATAAGTAGTGGTAATTCTACATTTACCTTTAATAATCCTGTTACTTTCCAAAATCTTACTATAAACAAAGGCAATATAAATGATGTAGTAAATTTTATTAGTACTTCTCAGATGACAGTTTCCAATACGCTTACACTTACACAAGGAAAATTACAAATAGGAAACAATAATCTTTTTTTAGACAATCTTACACCTGCTAATCAGTTAGTTGCTCCAAACCCTACTACAAGTTATGTCATTACAAATGGAACTGGTAATCTTAGACGTAATAATTTGGCTGGTGGTGTTTATTATCTTTTCCCTGTAGGTAGTGCTACCCGAACCAGTCAGCCATCTCTCATGCTAAGTGGTTCTACTTTTGCAAATATGCGTTATACAACTGGATTACCACCTGGCACACCTACCGTTTTGTATGATGCAGATGCAGGTATACATATTGTTAATGTAACTCCTGTATCTATAAATTTAAAATTAAATAGTTCTGCTTCCACAACCGCCAATGCGAAGTTTTATGGATATAACTATGGAACTTCCACATGGGGAAATGCTCTTGCTACTACTGGCACTTATGAAATGACATCCCCACAATTAGGCAATAATATAGGTTATGCTACTTTTGCGGTGCTTTCTCCTCCACAAATAAAAACTGCTTCAAGTGTTACTTCTAACTCTTTTGTGGCAAATTGGATGAGTGTACCAGGAGCGGATAGTTATGATATAGAAGTATCCACCACAGGTTCATTTACAGGCACACCTACACAAACAGGTATCACAAGTCTATTCACAAATGTATCAGCTTCTCCAAATACAGTCTATTTTTATCGTGTGAGGGCTTTTGTTACCGCAGGAAGTGTTACAAGTGCTAATTCCAATATGAAAATGACTTCTACCTATATAGGTGTAGGAGCAGGGAATTGTGTACAAGTAGCAAGTGGAAATGCAATTACTAGTAAATTAAATTGGCAAAATCTTGATGATGTAATGATTGAAATATGGGTAAAAACGCCTAATATTTCAGTTACAGGGATTAAACCAATTTTAAGCAATTGGTCAAGTGGGCAGGCAGGATTTTATTTAGAATATGATGCTACAAATAAAAGATTTTTAGGTTCTACAAATGATGGTATTTCTGCTTATACTGTTAATACAAGTTCAACAACCATTTTGCCTGATACTTGGTATCACATAGCTTTTTCTCGTACTCAATTTACAGGATTGTCAGAAATATCTGTAAATGGAATTGTAGTAAGTGCTATTTCCTACACTCATTTTGCTTTTAGCACTATCCCAAATCTTACCATTAATGCAGACATGCCTATAGATGAGGTACGTATTTGGAATGCTGGTCGTTTTAATGTGCAAAGTTTTATGTGCAGGAAAAACCTTTCCACACATAGTTATAGAAACTATTTATTAGCACATCTTCCTTTTGATGAGGGTGTTCAAGGTACTCTTACCAAATATACAGAAAACGAAGCTTCCCCAAACCCTGGTTTAGCAGAAAATGCCACTTATACCACAGGTGTAACAGTATCACTTTCTACTGCTCCGATTGGCGACCTAAGTGTAAATAGTTATGTTGGTGCATCTATCACAATCAATGACACCACACCTTTTGTAGATGCTTTTACATTATCCAATGTTACAGGTTCGCCCAATGGTTACCACATCTACAAAGTAAAAGCACAAGCAACAGGAACAAAACCTGCTAATTATATGGGTATGTATAATGGGCAATATTATGGTGTATTTTTTGTAGGAGGCACTAATCCACAAGGCACTATTTCATACAATTACAATACCAATCCAAATGTAGCAAATGGCAATGCCTTGCGTTTTGCGAGGAGAGATGATGCTTCTGCACCTGCTTGGGACGCTTTTGGGGGTATTCTTAATCGCCAAGCAAGGACAGTTAATCGTATGCGTGCAACTGCTGGTGAGTATATCTTAGCCACTCGCAATGCTGTGATGACTAATGCAAGGAATGCAGGGACAGGGCTTAGTCTTTCAGCGAGTAATACAGGAACAGCAACAAAACCTTTTACTACTGACACAGATTTAAGCGTAGAATTTTGGGTAAGACCTGGGGTAAGTATCCCAAATACTGTTTCAAATTGGCATCAGGGTAATAGATTGGTAGATTTTACGAACTCCATTGGTCAGGGTGATTTTGGTGTGAGCTTAATTTATGATGGTACATATCGCAAAATATGTTTTGGCACAAGAAATGCCTCAAGTGTAACTACCAATATCATATCAAATATGAATATATTACCTAATGAGTGGTATCATATCACAATTACACGAAACAAAACAACTAATCGCATAGAGCTTTATATTAATGGAAAATTAGACGGTTTTAACACAACTGTTGCTACTAATATAACAACCAATCCACCACAACTAAATATAGGCAGAAACCTCGCAGGGACAAATACTACAGACGCTACTATAGACGAAATAAAATTCTGGAACACCACGCTCACAGGCAACACCATCAAAGACTGGATGAACCTTCGTGCAAACAGCGACCACCCTAATTTTAATAATCTTGTGGCATACTATCGTTGTGATGATGCAACAGGTGGTTTTGCAGAGGATTTAGCAAATGGACAAGAAGCTAATCTATCAAGTAGCACTATGTGGACAACAGGCACACAGCCTTTGGGAGATGGTGCTTCAGTGCGTTTGCCTGCTGTGTCTGGTGATGGGGTTACTTACACCAATTACACAGCAGCAGGTGTTTCCATCATACTTCCAGCCACAGGACCTTATCCAAATGGTGATTTGGTGGTAACTCGCTTGGATACTGCCCCTGAAAGTTACCCAAATGTTCCAGGTATGAGTTTTATATCTTCTTATTGGGTAATTCGTAATTATGGCACAAACCTCACTTTTAACAACCTCACAGAAATAAAATTTGAAGTTCCTGCTGGGAATATCATATCAGGACTTGATAATGCAAATCCAAACAACATCAAACTATACAAACGCCCTGAT
>JAAFIN010000225.1 GCA_013297825.1 Cytophagales bacterium | reverse complement strand
ACTCGCTAAGATGTATTCTATATTTTGTCATAATTGTTTGTTTTTTGTTTTTTTGGCAAATATAATCCATTTTTAACAAATATGAATACCACACACTAACAGACATTTTAATTTTTATTGAACACTATTTAGCCCTCTAAAAATACTTTTATTTTGTTTTAATTTAAAGTTAATATTTTATTCTAAATTTCTTTCAAAAACTAAAATATTATATATTTAAAATTTCAATAATAATTTTGTTTAAAATTATTCAATATTTTATATTATTTTTAAATATTTTACAACATTTTATTGTAAATAAATTTAAAAATATTAAATAATATTCCAAAATAGAAGGCTAAATATTTGCATTTAATTTTCATTCCTTATTATTTTGCATAGTTACTTCTTTACTTCTATTTTCATAAAAAATTAAACTATTTGTAAAAATTTATGTTAAATATAAAAAAAAATAAAATTTTATTGGTTGTATTTTTATTAGTTTTGTTTGTTTGTGTTTGCATCTTTTACAATAAAAAAAAACAAATTAATTCTTACATTTTGGTTGAGGATATAAAAAAGGATATAAAAAAATATAGTAACCCAAAAGTTATATTTGGAGACACTCTTTGTGAAACAGAAAATGAAACATATTTTCGAAATTCATCTACATTGAGGGATACAAATAAATATGAAATATATAAAATTAATAAAAAAAAAGATAAAAATAGGAAATTGACAGAAAGTGAGCGTCAAAGATATAAAAAAAGCCTTTTAAATATGATAGAATGTACACAATCTAAGTTTTTGGGTATTTTAGGGTTTATCAGAATAGATAATAAAAATATCTTAAAAATTTTAGAAGAAAAATCGAAAAAAAAATTGTCTGAAGGAATTTTTATGGCTATATTTAATATTGCTATACTTGTTACACCTAGTTATACAATACTTGAAAGAACATGTATATCAAGTGGCTTATCCAAAGTGGAAGATATTAATAGCTCTTTTAAAAAAAAAATTGAACTATTTAAGCAAAATAATAATTCAAGAGATAACCAAAATAAAAATCAAGTTAATGTAAATAATCTGAGTAAATTCTTAAAAGATGTAGGTAATGATTATATGCGAAAATCGCATGAATTACAAAATTTTATTGTGGACAACTTTTCTAAACTGCCTGATAAATTTTTAATATTGGAACTTGATAATTGGGAAAAAGAAAAAAGTTTGAAAAAACATTTTGACACATTAACCAATACTTATAGTTTAGAAAATCCAATTTTGAAAGAATGTTTTAAATTGATAGATAAATCAAATATAAAAGATAACAAAGAATATATAATAGATTCAAAAGAAGAGGGAAAGTATGAATGCTACCCATTTTTGTCTATTGATTAGCCACTTTCTCCGTTGATTCCTATGACAATTCCAAATTTTTTTTTGATAAATTTTTAAATATTTTCTTCGTTGTCGGTGTTTAGAAAAATGTAAGCACAAAAGTAAAAAATAACTTCCAAAAGCAAAATACATTTTTCGTCACCGACAACTCAGTAAGCAAGTCCTGTCTATACATTGTTGGTGACGAAAAATGCTTTTACATTTGCAATTATACTATCTTTTGTACTTTTTTGAGTAGTAGATACATAATTGCAGTGTGCTTGCATTTTTCTAAACACACAACAACGGTGCAGATTTTTACGCCTGGTAACACCGACAAAGGTAAAACGGTGCAGATTTTTACGCCTGGTAACACCGACAAAGGTAAAACTTGAAATTTGTTTTATTTTGCCCTATTTATTTGTATGCAAAATTTTATTTTGCTTACAATCTTGTTGCAAAGTTATGACTTGGACTAATTGGGGGAATTTTAAGCATTTCCTTCAATCCACTCAAATTTTATATCTTCAAATGAAATATCTTTATCTGGTGTTAAAATGGCAATAGCCCTATTCCAACGTGGAAAATATCCTTTTAGTTCTCCCTCATTTATTAAATTATAGGTTTCTTCATTGGCAACAACAAGGCTTGCCTGATAAGTATCTGTTACACGAGTAATACTACAATCCTCAAATTCACTTGTATAATCACCTTCTATGTAGTGATGTAACTGGTCTAAATGCAATTTAAAATTCATTTCTGGGTGCTTTGGAACAATAAATAATACAGGATTAGATTTGCCAGCAGTAAAAGAAATAATGATATTCGCCTCAAAATCCCACTCAATACCTGATTGATCGCATTTATCTACAAATCTAAGACTTGCTTGCTCAAAATGGTAAATAAACCAAAGCCTTACATTTTGTTTCAAACTTTCTAAATGTGCCTCCTCGTCCCAAATGAAACTGCTTTCGTACTCACCAGAGGGGTAAATGGTAAACGTACCTTTGTTGGTTTTTTTACCTTCTTTGAACATCAAACTTAAGAGTAGTTTAATCTCATCTGAAATACTTAAGTTTGGGGGTAGATTTAAAACTAAGTTATCTTTAAAATATTGCAACGGAAATGAAAATCCAGTTGCTTCTGCTAAAGTATAACCTGTTATACCCAATACAGCCTTATCAAAATTTTGATAATGGCTTATAATTTTTGTTACTATTTGTCTTTCAATTTCTTGTTTGTTCATAGTTTTAATTGTTTGAAATTGTTTTGGGCGAAGTAGGAGCTGGAATGCCTCCATATGTGTAGTCTACGATAAACTCAAACGGTTTTTTATTGGTTGAATTAGGTATAAATTGTGGTTTTATCGTTACTTCTACTTCCACATCATTATTTGTTTGAACCTTCCATTCATCTTGTTCCATTTTTCTCCGTTGTTGGTGTTAGAAAAATGCTTGTACAACTGCAAAAATACCACAAAAACCATTATAAAAAACCTAATTTCACCAATAACTCAGCGAAAAAAACGCTGACAACAAACAAAAATTATTAAAAAATCATAAAAACAATGTGAGCAGAATGTAATATTTCTCTCCGTTGTCGGTGTTTAGAAAAATGTAAGCACAAAAGTAAAAAATAACCTCCAAAAGCAAAATACATTTTTCGTCACCGACAACTCAGTAAGCAAGTCCTGTCTATACGTTGTTGGTGACGAAAAACGCTTTTACACTTGTAATTATACTATCTTTTTCTCCGTTGTCGGTGTTTTCTCCGTTGTCGGTGTTTAGAAAAATGTAAGCACAAAAGTAAAAAATAACTTCCAAAAGCAAAATACATTTTTCGTCACCGACAACTCAGTAAGCAAGTCCTGTCTATACGTTGTTGGTGACGAAAAATACTTTTACACTTGTAATTATACTACCTTTTGTACTTTTTTGGGTAGCAGATATGTAATTACAGTGTGCTTGCATTTTTCTAAACACACAACAACGGTGCAGTTTTTTTCGCTTGGTAACACCAATAAAAGTAAAAAAATGATATAGATGTTCGTTTGGTAATACCAACAAAGGATAAAAGTTTAATAAGTGTCCAATATAATCTTTGCGGGTTTATAAAAATCTTTTAATTTTTCGCTATATCCATTTTGCCAATCACCAAAACCAGTACACAAACGATAAAAATATTTTTTATTGAACTTGATAATTTTTGTTTTGAAATGCCCACCATTTGCCAAACCATCAGTGTCTTCAATTTTAATTTTGTGATTATGTAACCAAAAATCTGGTATTAAAGTGTAATAATTTTTGGCAAACCAAAAGTGTAGTTTTTCTGATCGGGCTGGATTATTATTATCTATATAACCCACGTGAGAAGTTCTTTGAGGATTTTGTCCAAATTGTACGGTGGTTTCTTGCCACTTGCCATCTATAGTTCGTTGCTCCTTCAATGGAATATCCAAACTATCTAAAATTGTGATAGTTAAGTTAGGAATTACCGTAGTGTCATTTTTAGCGTGAATGTTTAACATATAAATAACCAAATTGTCAAAAGCACAATGTTGGGCAGAAAGTGGATAAGCAAGACACAAGATTGCCCAAAACAGTAAATAAGGCACAAAACGCATAAGATTAGAGATTTGAATTTTAGTGATAAAATATATTCAGTAAACAAACTTTTTTGTACTCTACATAACAATTTTGAAATTTACTTAAAAATTGGGTATAAAACCTGATTTTATTGATGTTTTTATCAGTAAAGTTTGGTTTTATACTCCAATTTTAAAGATTGTTATGTAGAGTGACTTTTTATTCTTTATTGATACTTAAAAAATGCTTTTACAATTACAAAAAACATCAAAAAATCAAATATTTATGAAAGTTTGAGCGTTTTTTAAGTTTTAGGTGTCATTCTGAAAAAATCTGGCTCTTTGACTGTAACAACTAAATTTCTACGGAATGACAAAATATGGTTATCTGACAATTTTTGTGGAGTTACAAACCTATAAGATTTTTAAAAACCTTATAGGTTTGATTATCACATTAAACATATTCAAAGTATATTATTCCATTAAGTTTAATTTCTATTTCTATTTTTAGATAAAAAGAATTTAACCAATCAAGTAATTCATCTTCACTATGATAGCCATTTAAAATGAGTTCTTGCCCAAAAATAGTAATTGGTCTCTTTTGAAACCATATCTTTTCATCTAAATCTCGTATTTCCTTTTCTATAATACGCCTTTTTAGATTTTCTTCTAAATGAGAATACAAAATTTTGAGTTTTTCAGTATCTAAACTAAATTTTTTTTCATTTTTTATTCCAGCATCGTTAAATACTTTTAAAAAGGAATTGTAAAGATATTGGTCTTTACCAAACTGCATTCCTCCTGTATGAAGAGGATTGATTTTAAATATTGTCATTAATTTATTTTTTAAAATATACTATACCTTTTTTCTTCGTTATTGGTATTAGAAAAATGCTTTCCCTAATGTTCCAAGTTTATCCTAAAACCGAATAAAATTCTGTTTAAAGTTTTAGCGAAGCTAACTGGAACAGCTTTTCTTGCAAGTTTTCAACTTGCGGTTTGCAAAGCAAACCTACTGCAATATCAAAGAAAGGAACTATTTTTGTGTGATTTGTGTTTGTTTTTTTGTGATACGCAAGTTGAAAACTTGCGAAAAGGCAGTTCCAAGTTACGCTATGCTTGAAACTTGAAACAGAATAATATTTTGTATTTTGGGTATAAACTTGGAGGAATGGGGAAGATTAAACACCTTCAATATGAATATTAGGAAAATTACTTTTTTCTATATTTTCCAATTCAAAAGAATAAAAACATTTTAAAATGTGAAGTTTGGGCATTTTGTTTAACCATATTGGTATTATTTTAAAATTATTACCACTTAGGTCTAAATATTCCAAATTTTGTAATTCTAATATCCATTCTGGTATTTCTTCTATTTCGCAAAAACACAATTCCAATGCACTCAATTTTTTCATCTTTCTTATATTCAAAGGAATATTTTTGAGTGCTAAATTTGAAAATGTTAAGTGTTGTAGTTTTGGAAAAAAAATTTCAATAGGTGGTAAAATTATTGAATATTCATTTGAGTAACTAAACCTTGTTAGATTTTTTAAGTGTTTGATTTGATTAAAAAAAAATGTTGTATCAAAATTTTTATTATTTACAACAAATGACAAATGGTTTAAATTTGTTAAATCCTTTAATGTATCAAAACATCTTATTTCTGAATTTACAAGGTGCAAATATTCTAAATTTTTCAAATTACTTATTTTATTTGATAGATAAGCAACATTTTTATAATCAATGATTAGGTTTTTTAAACTTTTAAAATGTTGTATGTTGTCATCTATTATTTGGAAAGGTGTATCTTCTTTTATGTTTAAATTATCATCTACCCAATCCATTTTGTCACTTAAAGTCAAAGATTCTAAACTTTTTAAATATGGATACTTTGAAAAAAAATTATTAAAATTTGTATTACAAAATGATATTTGTTTTACATTTTCTAAGAATTTAAAATCAATAATTTCAACAGGATTTTTATTTTTACATCTAAAAAATTCTATTCTTTCTATTTTAAGATAATAAATAAATTCATCAACATTTAAAAAATTCATCAACATATCATCATCTATGAACAAAACCTTATGTTCTTTTATAATCTTTTTTATTCCATTGTAATCACCTTTAGAAGAAGCATACAAATGAAAATTTTTTATTATTGTGTATTTTTTGTTCATATTTTCTTTTCTGTTATTGTTGTTACAAAAACACTTTCACAACCACAAAAATACCACAAAAACCATTATAAAAAATCTAATTTTATCAACAACTCAGCGAAAAAAACGCTTACAACAAACAAAAATTATTAAAAAATCATAAAAACAATTTGAGCAGAATGTAATATTTTGCTTGCATTATTTTTTTTATTACATTTGAAAATAAAAAAATAGGCAGATTGCTACAAAATGAGTCTTGCACCAAATACTATTTTGTTGTTAGTTATGCAACACTTGGACTAAATGGCAAGATTAAACACTCAAAAACTAAATAAAAATAAAAAAACTGTGGAAATAGAAATTGACTTTTCTGAAATCTCAAACTTGGGAGACTTTTATGTTGAGTTAGATAAAAAATTTAACTTTCCTGAATTTTATAACAATACTCCTCAAGATTTATTTGAATGTTGGTCAAATTTAAGGAATACTGACTACAAAATGTCAGTTATATTATTTGACAAACAAGAAATTCTTTTGCTGAAATTAAAATCATTCCCAGTGCATAATTTAGTAATCTCTCGTGACCTTTTAATAATTGTTGGGGAAGTCAATAAAATCTATATGGATAAAAAAGAAGTTCCGCCTATTCATTTGATATTATTATGATTTCTTTTGGAAATAAAAATTGTTAAAAAAAATAAACAATTATTAAAAATTCACAAACTTTGATACAGCAAAAACTGTGTATTCAAAAAACAAGATATTAAAAATAAAAATTTAAAAAAAATTTATGGAAATAGAAATTGATTTTTCTGCTATTACAAATTCAAAAGTAATGCATCAAATACTAAATGAGAAATTTGGTTTTATATCAGGTTATGGCAATAATATACATGCTTTAATAGATTCTTGGTCAAGTTTGAGGTCGCCTGAGCATGGAATGACAAAAATCGTGCTTGATAAAGAAGATGTTATTACATTAAAAATAACGTCAATTTGTGCAAATAAGTTTAATCTTTTATCTTCGTTATTGTTTGCTGTTCAGGCTGTAAATAAGAGATATAAAAGTAATAACCGAAAAATACCACTTTATGTAGTTTTAATTGAGGAAAAACAAGACACAATGCTTGATTATTTACTTGCAATTTAACTTTTTAATATCAAATATTTTTAAAACTATGGAAATAGAAATTGATTTTTCTGAAATCTCAAACTTAAAAGAATTATATGTTATGTTAAATGAAAAGTTCAATTTTCCTGATTCTTATGATAATACTCCACAAGCTTTAATAGAGTGCTGGTCAAATTTGAGAAATATTGATTATAAAATGTCAATTATATTATTTGACAAACAAGAAATCCTTTTGTTGAAATTAAATTTCTTTCCAATCAACAACTTCTTAATTTCTAATCATTTTTTAGTGGTTGTTCAACGTGTTAATAAAATTTATGAAGATAAAAATGAGATTCCGCCTATTCATTTAATATTCTTGTAATTTTTGTCTTTATATAGCAAGATTTATTCGTTGAGTTGTTAGTGAAAAAAACTTGAACAAGCATTGGAAATTATAAAAGCATTAGGTTTTTATAAGGGTTTTTGTGCTATTTTTGCAGTTTTAAAAGCATTTTTGTAATACTAATAACAGAGGAACATTCATCATTTAACATTCAACATTAAAAAAATATGTCCATTATTTTAGAAACCCTCCTACACAATACAGATGCCATCATTATGCAAGGAAATGCTGATGAATTGGTTGAGAATATACAATTTGATTCAAGAAAAATTACCGAAAATTCGCTTTTTGTGGCAATAAAAGGCACTACAAATGATGGTCATTCGCACATTCCACAAGCCATTTTGATGGGTGCAAATGTGATTGTGGTTGAAGATGAAAAGTATGCAAATACCATTGTAAATTTTGAGAAAAATTCACACATTACTTTTGTAAAAACTAAAAATTCTGCAAAAATATTAGGACAATTAGCAGATAATTTTTATCAAAATCCTTCTAAAAAACTTAAAATTGTAGCAGTTACAGGCACAAATGGCAAAACCACAACCGCAACTTTGTTGTTCAAATTATACAAAGAAATGGGTTATAAAGTTGGATTGCTTTCTACTGTCCAAAATCACATTCACGACAAAATTATTCCTACCAATCTTACCACACCTGATAGCCTTACAATCCACAAATTACTTGCAAAAATGCACACAGAAGGCTGTGAGTATTGTTTTATGGAAG
>JAAFIN010000224.1 GCA_013297825.1 Cytophagales bacterium | reverse complement strand
AAAAATAGACCGAGATTTGAATGCAAGTTTAAATCTGAAAGGTCAAGCGGTGAGCTAAATCGCACAGTGGAGTGTCAAAAATCCTGAGTCTGATGGCAAGGGGACACGTTGAAACATGAAATAAACAACAAATGTATAAGTTTGTGTAAGTTTTATATAGCGGTCTGTTATTACAGACAAAAAACCAAATTCTGTTTGTGTTGGTATTGAAAACAAAATATTATTTTCTTTTAGAGTTTCTAAAATTTCTTCAAAATTATCAACCTCAAAACCCAATCTAAGACTTTTGTCTGTTTCAGTTTGATTTTTGGTTAAAGGATAAATTTCTAAAACCAAATTTTCTATGGTTGTAGAATAATGAAAAGGCGAATTGTTATGTTGGTGATATTCAAATGTCAAACCAAACAATTTATAAAAATCAACAAGTCTTTTTTGGTCATTTGTACGAATTACAAGAAGTTTGATTTGCATTTTTTGAATTTAGAACACAGATTTCCACAGATTTTTTTCTTAAAATTTTTAATATTTTTTATTAATTTTTGACCTTTATTTTAAAAAACCTAAAAATTAAAAAGGTGGTTCATCATCAAGGCGAGGCGTATTTTTCTGAAAACTACTCATATCTTGGGTATTATTATTTGCGTTTTGGGTATTTGTATTTTGGGCGTTATTTGTTTGGTTTATTTTGCTTTCAAATACAGGTTGCGTCATTGCGGTATTGGTGCGAGGCACAAAATTAGCCCCTTCAAGGTTTTCAAATTTGGTATATTTCCCTATAAATTTAAGTTTTACGGTGTCAAGCGAGCCATTTCTGTGTTTTGCAATGATAACTTCGCCTACATCTTTGGTATTATTGCCTTCTGCATCAGTTGCAAAACCATAATATTCAGGGCGATACAAAAAAATCACAATATCAGCATCTTGCTCCAAAGAGCCAGATTCCCTAAGGTCAGAAAGTTGTGGTTTTTTCTCACCTCCACGAGTTTCTACCGCCCTACTAAGCTGTGCAAGGGCAATTACAGGTACATTAAGCTCTTTTGCAATCATTTTTAAACCACGTGAAATGGTTGAAATTTCTTGCTCACGATTTCCCATTGTATTTTTTCCTGTGGAAGCGGTCATAAGTTGAAGATAATCCACCACAATAAGCTGAATATCGTGTTGAGCTTTCAAACGTCTGCATTTTGCACGCAATTCTAACAAAGAAATTGCAGGCGTATCATCAATAAAAATAGGTGCTTCTCTTAATTTTTGGGTTTTTTCGTGAATACGTACCCATTCGTATTCTTCCATTCTGCCACGCCTTATTTTTTCACTTTCAATTTCTGCTTCGCCTGACAAAAGACGATTTACAAGCTGAATTTCTGACATCTCCAAAGAAAAAAACGCACAAGGTTTGTTAAAATCTACTGCAGCATTGCGAAGGAGAGAAAGGGAAAAAGCTGTCTTGCCCATCGCTGGCCTTGCAGCCAGAATTATCAAATCTGACTTCTGAAAACCTCCTGTTATCCTATCCAAATCACTAAAACCTGTTGGAACACCTGTAAGACCGTCTTTGAGTTGTCTGCGTTCTTCAAGTTCTTTGAGGGCTTGGGACACAAGCGTACTCATTGGCGAATATTGTTTGCGAATATTACTTTCTGATACCTGAAAAAGTTTTTGTTCAGCTTGGTCTAAAAGGTCAAAAATATCCCTTCCTTCATCAAAAGAGTCTTTTTGCAATTCAGAAGAAATCTGAATAAGCTCTCTTTTGATTGCCTGTTCAGTGATAATCCTTGCGTGAGCCTCTATATTGGCAGAAGATTGCACGCTACTTGTGAGTCGCATTACATAATCCGCACCACCTACAAGGTCTATTTTGCCATTTTTGCGTAATTGTTGCACCACCATTTTGAAATCAATGGGTTGCGAATTAGCAAAAAGGTCAAATATTGCTTTGTAAATTTCTTGGTGTGCAGGCTTATAAAAACTCTCAGGACGCAACATATCAATCACCAAATTAAGGGCATCTTTTTCTATCATTAAAGCCCCCAATACAGATTCCTCCAAATCCATTGCTTGTGGTTGTAATTTGCCCATTACATTAGAAATTCCTGTACCTGTGTTTTGATTTTTGCCTGCCATTTTATTAAAAGAAGCCCCCTAACCCCCAAAGGGGGAACAAGAAACAAATTTGAAAAGGAGTAATAAAAAATATTTATTTTTAATTTTGTTTATTTTTTAATAATTTGTTAAAAAATAAATCAATTATTTTTGTTTTTATGAAACAAAAGATAACCACAAAGATAAAGGTTTTTTTGATTTTTGTGTCAATGAAAAAAGAATTTTTTTTTGAAAAATCGCTATACCACAAAAAATATAGTCTGACCTTTGGTACAGACTATATTTTTACTTTTTAGGAATATGTAAATTTTAACTTAGATATTTTTTCCCAAATGTATTAAAAATAAATCCGTGAAAATCTGTGCTAATCCGTAAAATCTGTGTTCCAAATTTTCTATTTTATTTTTTAGGATTTATAAAACTCAATTCATTTTCAATGACAGCAAAAGTTTTTTGTTTTAAAAATTCAATATCTTTGGCAGTAAGCCCAATGGTAGAAATGGGTTCATGAACAATAATTTTGCCCCTGTGCCATTGTGGAAGCCATTGCTCATCACGCAAAATAATCCAATTATAAAGCATTGTAACAGGCACAATAGGAACTTGTTTTTCTATCGCAAGGCGAAAAGCACCATCTTTGAAAGTATTTAAAACTGGAAAATTTTGTCCATAAATGCCTCCTTCTGGAAAAATTACTACACTTCTTTGTTTTTCAAGAGCTTCTCTTGAAGCAACCAATGCCCTGTAAGAACCAATTTTGCTTTCACGATTTACAGGAATATGAATTTTTTTGAACATACTCCCAAATAAAGGCACTTTTGTCAATTCTTCTTTTCCAATAAATGCAAAATCGCCCATTCGCACCAAACCCATTGCAATAATATCCACCAAAGATGTATGATTAGGGCAAAAAACATAAACCTCATTTTTTTTTGGACGAAAACGATATTCCACTTTGTAAGGAATACACATTCCTGCAAAAAAGATATTTGCCCACCAATAATTCAATGAAGAAGCGTATTTATGCCATTTTTCTTTTGTAGCAAAAAGATGAAAAAATGGTAACATTAACAAAAAAGGCATAAAAAAACACAAAAACCCCCAAATTGCTAATATATAACGGAAAAATTTTAGCATAATTAATGAATGGTGAATGGTAAATGGTGAATGGTAAATGGTGAATGGTAAATGGTAAATGGTAAATGGTAAATGGTAAATGGTGAATGGTAAATGAAACAGCAAAATACAAAACAGCCAGATTCTTTCAGACTGACACATTTTTTTTGAACTTTAAACCTTAAACCTTGAACTTTAAACCTTGAACCTTAAACTTTAAAACATCAAAAACCTCAACGCATCAGGCAATTCTCTTTTCCAAAACCATTCTTGGTGTTTTCCGTCTTGTTTTGTAACAAATTGCATTTCATTTTTAGAAAAACCATTTTTCAAAAAAATATCATACATTCGTTGCATATCTGGCACCATTTCCTTGCTTTCTTGTTCGCCTGCCAAAAAACATATTTTAAAACGTTGATTTTTTTTCTTTTTAAAATTTTGGGCAAAAGTATAAGCCTCCTCACTGTACCAAAAAGAAGGCGAAAATATCCCAATTCTTCCAAAAACTTTTGGATATTGTAACCCAGCATAAAAAGAAATCAATCCACCTAACGAACTTCCTGCAATAGCAGTATTTTCACGTTTTTTGAGGGTACGAAATGATTTATCAATCATTGGTTTGAGATTTTCCACCAAAAATTCTACATATTTAGCACCATCACCGCCACCGTGTTTTGGGTGTTTCCACGTGGTATATTCTGCGAGTCTGTTTGCACTTCCATTATCAATTCCAATGGCAATAATGCCTTTTTTAGTTTCTTTTTGGAGGTTTTGCAAAGTTTGTTCTACGCCCCAAGAGCCAGCAAAAGAAGTTTCATCTCTGAATAGATTTTGTCCATCGTGCAGATAAATCGTTGCGTATTTTTGTTTGGAATTTGTATAATAATCCAAAGGCAATGACACCCAAATACGTCTTTTTGTTTGGAATTGGGGCATATCAATTTCTTTGGTCAAAAGAAATTCAGAATTTTCATATTTTTTCCAATCCGCAGAAGGAAAAGTTTGGGCTTGTACTTCTGTTTGAGCAAAAAAAGGAGCAGAAAGCAAAAAAGAAAAAAAAGAAGTCAATAAAGAAACTCCTTTTTCAAAAATATTTTTCATATAATTTTGGTTGTTTTCATTTAGGAATGTATAAATTTTAATGTTGTTTGATATTGCACAGGCATAAATGCCTGTGCTTTACATAAAAATCATAATAAAAATGGCTGTTTCATTTATCATTCAACATTTTGATAAAATGGCTGTTTCATTTATCATTCAACATTTATCATTTATCATTTTCAATTATTCTTTACTTGCCAAATACCTTTCAGCGTCCAATGCAGCCATACAACCAGATGCTGCTGCGGTAATAGCTTGACGATAATTTTTGTCCTGCACATCACCACACGCAAATACACCTTTTACATTGGTGTTTGCAGTGCCTTTTTCGGTAATAATATAACCTTGTTCGTCCATTGTAAGAAAAGGTTTGAAAATACCAGAGTTAGGTGTGTGTCCAATCGCCACAAAAAAACCGCTTATATTTTCCAAAATTTGTGTTTCGTTGGTTGCGTGATTTATGACACGCACACCTTCCACTACTTCAGTTCCAAGTACTTCTTCTGGCGAAGTATTAAAAAGAATTTCAACATTTGCCTTATTTTTAATGCGGTTTTGCATAATTTTAGAGGCACGCATTTCTTCTTTTCTAACCAATAAATATACTTTTTCACAAATATTTGCCAAATAAGACGCATCTTCGCAAGCAGTATCACCACCACCTACAACCACAACCCTTTTCTTGCGGTGAAAAAATCCATCACACACCGCACACGAAGAAACTCCTCCACCTGCATCTCTCAATAGTTTTTCAGAAGGCAAACCAAGCCACTTAGCAGACGCACCTGTTGCAATAATGAGCGTGTCAGTTTCTATCCATTTGTCCTCATTGTCAATTTGAATATATTTTTTGTCGTCAGAAAGTTGTGTAGCAGTAATATGTCCAATTCTGATTTCAGTACCAAATCTTTCTGCTTGTGTTTTGAGGTCTTGCATCATACTTGCACCGTGTACGCCAGCAGGATAACCAGGAAAATTCTCTACTTCGCCTGTTAGCATAAGCTGTCCGCCTGCTTCAAGCCCTTGATAAAGTATTGGTTTCATACCTGCACGTGAGGCATAAATGCCTGCGGTGTATCCTGCGGGACCTGAACCTATGATAAGGCAATGGGTTTTTTCTATGATGTTCATAAAAATTTTAAGGTTTAAAAGTAGGGGCAATCCCTTGCGGTTGCCCAAAAAGTTCAACATTTTTCAAAAAAATGGTCTGCACCGTAGTTTACGAAGGTCTGACCACTTTTTTTGAAAAATTACAAAAGTCTAAATTATTTAATTTTTTATTACCAAAAATTTTAACATTAAAAAAAAATAAGAAGTTCAAAAAAATGTATTTGCATTTTTTCTGATACCTGATTTCTGATAACTAAAAAAATCAAAGTTCAAACTTCTTTTCAAATTGTGTTTTCACTCTTTGGTCGTGTGTAGCCACTACAAGCGTAGCGTTGCATCTTTGGGCTTGTGTTTGAAGAAGTTGAATAATATTTTGGGCATTTTCATCATCAACGCTTGCAGTAGGTTCGTCAGCCAATATCAATACAGGATTATTCAAAACCGCCCTTGCAACTGCAAGCCTTTGGGCTTGTCCTTGACTTAATTGGTGCGGAAATTTATGTGTGTGTGTTTCAAGTTCCAAACTTTCCAATATTTCGGTACATTTTTGAGGATTTTGGGGAATATTCGCACAATATTGAGCAAGAAGCATATTTTGTAATACATTCAAAGACGAAATAAGATGCGGTTTTTGAAAAATAAACCCAATATTTTTTGCCCTAAATTGGTCTTGTTGTGTGGGCGTGAGTTGGTGAATATCTTGGTTATGAATTAAAATTTTGCCTTTTTGATTTTTTAAAAAACCAGCCAAAAGATTTAATAAAGTACTTTTTCCACTTCCTGATTTGCCCAAAAGAAGCCATTTTTCGCCTTGATTTGCTTGCCAATTTTCTATGTCTAATATCGTTTTTTGTTGATATTGATATGAAATTCCTTTTATTTCAAACATTTTTTTTCCAAAAAATTATTTAAACCTATAAGATTTTTAAAACCTTATAAGTTTGTACCAAAATTGTTTTTTAATTTTACAAAAATATACTGTTAAAACCACAAATAAAACATTTTTTTAGTGATTGTTTTTTTGTACTAATTTTTTTAATCCTAATTTTGCACATTACAAAATTTTGAAACACACTAAAAGTGTGTTCTACAACAAAATCATTTTAAAATAAACCACAATGAAAAGCATTTTCAACATTCCTTTATTTTATATTGGAAATTTTATTTTTTTAACATTTTTATGCACTAATTGCCAAAACAATAACGCACAAACCAACAACAAAAATCCAAACCAGCCCAAAGGTGAATCTGTTATTTTGAACGCCTCCAAAATATTATCTTCTCCTGAAAAAATTTCAGAAGAATTTAAAAAAATGAATTGGGGTTCGTATCGTGCTTACGAATTTTGCAAAGATAACGAACTTGATTTTACAATGGCTACACGCTTTGTGCGTGGCATTTATCACGAACCAAACAAACGCTACAAAGAAAAACACCCTGAAACAGAATGGTTTTTGGAAAGGTTGCCTTTGACTGAATTTGCCCAAATTTTGTATTATTACAAAGAGCCACACCACAAAACTTTTATGGACGTAGGTTCTGGAAATGGTGATAAATTGCTAATGGCAATGTGTTATGGATTTTCTGGGGCGTATGGCGTAGAATACGAAAAAAAATTACACGATTCTGCAGAAGATGCTTTAAAAGAAATGACGAAAAAGAAATTGATTGAAATTCAACACGGTGATGCTACCAAATTGCCAGTGTCTTATTTCCAACAAGCAGATTTTTTGTATATGTTTTGTCCTTTGGTATTGGACAAAATGCGTCAAGCGGAGCTTATGATGGGTATTGTAGAAAATATGCGTGAAGGAACATTGGTGTATGAAGCAGGTTTTATGTATGCCAAAGAATTTAATTATTTGTTTGATATGCCTGTGGAAAATGGTTATAGAGGTTTTTTTGCGGTAAAAAAAGAAAAAGGCAAATATTATTTTAGAATTTTTGTGAAAGGTTGGGAAGAATTTAATTTTGATTTCAAAAAAGCAAAAATTCAACTTGAAAAAATGAAAAGTGGGGAATATCAAGAGAAAAAGTAATTATAAATTAGGAATTAAGAATTAGGAATGAAACAGCCAATACAACAATCTTGTAAATAATTTTGTCATTGCGTAGCAATCTGGCTGTTTTTTCTCAAATTTTGAACTTTTTGAGGCTTTTAAATGTTGGAATTTTTAAGAAAATCAATAAAATATTTTGCTTTATTTAGATTTTAAACCTTAAACTTTAAACCTTAAACTTCTTTTATGGAAGAAACCGAAAAAATAGATTATCGTCATTTTTTGACTAATATCATTCCGCAGGCAATTACCAAAATTAATTTTGATACAAAACCACTTTGGGGAAAAATGACCGCTCAACATATGATTGAGCATTTGATACACAGCACAATCGTTTCCACGATTTTGACGCACCAACCAGCAAAAGCACCAAATGCTTTTCAAAACAAATGGAAAACTGAAATCATTATAAATCCAGAGGAAATGCCACGCAATTTGCAAAATCCTTTGTTTCAATTTGGTTTGCCACCTTACAAATTTGAAAGATTTGAAGATGCACAAAAAAATTTGATTGAAAAAATCAAACTTTTTTATACGCTTTATGAAAAAACACCGTCAGGCGTTAATTTTCAAAGTTTTTTTGGTGATTTGAATTTTGAAGAATTACAAAGATACCATTACAAACATTTTAGACATCATTTTAATCAATTTGGAGCATTGTAAATCATTTCTAAGACCTTCAACCTTGAAGGTCTTATCAAATAAAATAATCTCAAAAAATGAACAAAATAAAATTTTTTATTTTTTGTATTTTTATTGTATTTTTATTAAATTCTTGTAAAAATAATAATGTAAATACTGAAAATACGCTTATTATGGAAATAGATGGTATTCGTTACGAAACCCAACAAGTAAATACAGTTGTGGTGCGTGCAGGTACATTATTTT
>JAAFIN010000223.1 GCA_013297825.1 Cytophagales bacterium | reverse complement strand
GTATGTATGTGCGTTTGGCTTTTGCAGTTGCTGCACACTTGGAGCCTGAAATCTTGGTTTTAGACGAGGTTTTGGCAGTTGGTGATGCAGAATTTCAAAAAAAATGTCTTGGAAAAATGAAAGATGTGAGTGGTGAGGGAAGAACGGTTTTGTTTGTAAGTCATAATATGACCGCCATCAATAATTTATGTTCGCAAGCATTATATATGCAATATGGAAACATAAAATTGATAGGGGAAACACATCAAATCATATCAAAATATTTGGAAACCAATGCAAGAGCAAATGCAGAAAAAATTTGGGAAAATCTTGCTGAAGCACCAGGCAATGAAAAAGTAAAAATCACTTCTACACGCATACTAACAAATAACACTATTTCTGACAATATTGGTATTACAAAAGAATTTTTGATAGAATTTTCCTTTGTGGTATTAGAAGATAATTTAGATTTAGCAAGTAGCATACATTTATTAGATAATCAAGAAACTTTTGTATTTGCGTCTGTAAATTGGAAAAATGCTTCGCTCAATGAAGATGAATGGGGCGGAAAACCGCACAAAAAAGGAACTTACAAAAGCACCTGCATAATACCTGCTAATTATCTCAATGAAGGACGATATTTAGTTAATATTGTTTTGCACAATGTTTCTGCCTCACAACATTATGTCAATCTTCAGCAAATTCTTGTATTTGATATAATAGATGATAGCCTTATGCGTCAAAGTTATTTTGGACAATGGGGAGGCATAGTAAGACCAAAATTAGAAAGGCATACCACTTTTTTAAGCCCTTTGAATGTTTAATTTTTAAATCTTAATTTTTTTGAACTTTAAACCTTGAACTTTAAACTTTAAACTTTGAATGAAAGTCGTATTACTTGCAGGTGGCTTAGGTACACGCCTATCCGAAGAAACTGACATCAAACCAAAACCTATGATAGAAATAGGTGGAAAGCCTATTTTGTGGCATATTATGAAAATTTATAGCCATTTTGGCTTCAATGAATTTATTGTTTGTTTGGGTTACAAAGGATATATTATCAAGGAATATTTTGCAAATTATTTTCTTCATCAGTCAGATGTTACGATTGATACAAGCAACAATTCCTTAGAAATTCATAATTCTTCTTCTGAAAATTGGAAAATTACCCTTGTTGATACAGGCAAAGATACAATGACAGGAGGACGTATCAAACGTATTCAAAAATACACCAATAACGAAACTTTTATGCTGACGTATGGTGATGGCGTGGGAAATGTTGATATTTCAGCATTATTAAAATTTCACCGAGAAAATAAAAAAATGGTTACACTTACCGCAGTTCAGCCCAAAGGTCGTTTTGGGGGATTGGGTTTAGAGGATAATTTAGTTACAAATTTTGAGGAAAAACCACAAGGTGATGGCAGTTGGGTAAATGGAGGTTTTTTTGTGTGTGAGCCTGATATTTTTAATTTTTTGGAAAATGATACAACGATTTGGGAACGTAGCCCTTTAGAAAATATAGCCAAACAACAACAAATGACCGCCTTTAAGCACAAAGGTTTTTGGCGACCAATGGACACTTTGCGTGATAAAATAGAACTTAATCAACTTTGGGACAATAATCAAGCAGAATGGAAATTATGGGAATAATTTTTTAAAAAAATATGATTAAAGATAAATACATCAATCTTTTTACAGATTTTGGGTTTAAAAAAATATTTGGTACAGAAGCAAATAAAGACCTACTTATTCACTTTTTAAATACTGTTTTAGAAAATGAAATTTCGCCTATCACAGATATTAAATATTTAAAAAATGAAATTTTGGGCAAAATTTCTAAAGATAGAATTTCAATATTTGATATATATGCACTTACAGAAAGCGGAGAGCATATTATTGTGGAACTTCAACGCATCAAACAAGATTATTTTAAAGATAGAAGCATTTATTATGCCTCTAACGCACTTCAAACACAAGCCATTAAAGGCAAAAATTGGGATTACAAACTTCCTCCTGTTTATACAGTAGCCATTATGGATTTTGTTTTTGAAAATAGTTATCCTGATAAAGTAATTTCTGTCGTTAAGTTATTAGACACCCAAACCAACGAAGTATTTTATAATAAACTTACTTTTGTATATTTGGAAATGCCAAAATTCATAAAACAAGAAAATGAATTAGATACTTTTTTGGATAAATGGTGTTATTTTTTTAGAAATTTGCATAAATTTCTAAACAAACCTATTGAATTACAAGAAAAAATATTTCTAAAACTTTTTGAAGTTTCTGAACTTGCAAACTACACCCCAAAAGAATATATGAAATACGAAGAAAGTCTTAAAGAATATCGTGATTGGTATGCTACCGCCCAAACACTCAAACGTGAAGGACATGAAGAAGGTTTAAAACAAGGAATTGAACAAAAATCTTTTGAATCTGTTAAAAATTTTATTTTGCAAACTGATTTTTCTGACGAAAAAATTGCAATTATTATAAATGTACCTTTAGAATTTGTGCAAAAAATACGTGAAAATTTAAAAAAACAATAATTACAACTATGGCTTTAACACGGTCAGAATACGAACAATATCTTAAAGAATGTCGTGATACGTATGCTACTGAGCAAGCACTTAGACGTGAAGGGCGTGAAGAAGTTGCTGAAAATTTAATTTTACAAACTGATTTTTCTGATGAAAAAATTGCAAACATTGCAAATGTTTCTTTGGAATTCGTACAAAGAACACGTAAAAAATCTCAAAAATAACACTTAAAAATAATGTCAGTAGATATTTTTAATAATTTTTATCAAAATAAAAAAATCCTTCTCACAGGACACACAGGATTTAAAGGTTCTTGGCTTGCAATTTGGCTCAAAGGATTAGGGGCTGATGTGTATGGTTATGCCTTAGAACCTACAAGTTCAGAAGATAATTTTGTAGTTTGTGCTATTGACAAAAAAATAAATCATAAAATTGGTAATATTTTAGATAAAAAAGAATTGTTTAATTATTTTGCAGAAGTAAAACCTGATATCGTTTTTCACCTTGCAGCACAAGCATTGGTGTTGGAAAGTTACGAAAATCCATCTTACAATTTTGAGGTAAATATTCAAGGAACTATCAATGTGTTGGAGGCAATTCGCCAAACTAATTCAGTAAAAAGTGCCATAATGGTTACAAGCGACAAATGTTATGACAATAAAGAATGGATTTGGGGTTATCGTGAGAATGAAGCCTTTGGTGGAAAAGACCCTTACAGTGCGTCAAAAGGTGCTTGTGAGATAGTTATTCAATCTTATATTCATTCATTTTTTCAAAAAGAAAATTCTTGTAATGTTGCCTCTGTGCGTGCTGGTAACGTAATTGGCGGTGGAGATTGGGCAAAAGATAGAATTATTCCTGATTTTTTTCGTGCATTGGCAAAAAATGAAAGCCTAAAAATTCGCAATCCTCACGCAACACGTCCTTGGCAATTTGTATTAGAACCTTTGCGTGGTTATATGCTGTTGGCACAAAAATTATTTTTAGAAGGTAAAAAATATCAAGGAGGTTGGAATTTTGGGCCTGATTTAGAAAATGCCCAAAATGTAAAAACTTTGATAGAAAATATTATTTCAAACACAAAAAAAGGCAGTTTAGAAATTACAGAAAATCACCAAGCACCACACGAAGCCACTTTTTTGCATTTGGATATTACAAAAGCAAATCATTATTTGGGTTGGAAACCTTTATTAAATTTTGAAAAAACCATTGAATTTGTCGTAAATACATATCAAACCAAAGAAAATTTTTGGGAAAATAGAATTTTACAAATAGAAAATTATACAAAAAGCCCCCCAACCCCCGAAGGGGGAGCAAATGCAGACAACAAACTTTAAAAAATTTGCTAAACTAATTTATTAAAAATAAAACTCTTGCCCTCAATTAAAATTCCCCCTTTGGGGGTTAGGGGGCTAATTATTAAAAAAATATTATAACAAAATGGATTATAAAAATCTAACAAAAATTGATACTTGCGAAGTATGTGGCAATAAAGAGCTTGACACAGTGCTTAATCTTGGTTTGCACCCTATGTGTGATGATTTGGTGGAAGTAGGCGATGCACGAGTTTGCAAAGAATATCCTATTGAAATTCTATATTGCAAAACTTGCTTTACTGCTCACCAAAAATACCAAATTCCAAAAGCAGAATTATTCCCAAAAACATATCACTACCGTTCTCGTTTTACTGCTGATGTACTGAATGGAATGGCTGATTTGGTTGCCTCTTGTGAAAGCACTTTTGGAAGTTTGGAAGGTAAAAAAGTATTAGATATTGGTTGTAATGATGGTAGTTTGTTGGATATTTTTAAAAGCAAAGGTGCAGTTACTTATGGCGTAGAACCTACAAGTGCCTATCAAGATGCTTTGGCAAAAGGTCATAATGTTTCAGGTGAGTTTTTCACAACCGAAATTGCGAAATCTTTTGTTGAAAAATATGGTACAATGGATTTTATTTGTTTTACAAACGTATTTGCACATATTGAAGATTTGAATGCAGTTTTGGAGGCTTTGAAAGTAATCATTAACCCAAAAACTGTTATTGTTATTGAAAATCATTATTTGGGTGCGGTGCTAAAAGGCTCACAATTTGATACTTTCTATCACGAACACCCACGCACTTATAGTTATCAATCTTTTATTTTTATTGCTAAATCTTTGGGATTGGATTTATTAAATGTTCAATTTCCTTCAAGATATGGCGGAAATATAAGGGTGTATATGGGCAAAAATGATACAATTCAAAATACAAAAAATGATGAAGTTTTGGCAATTGAACGTACTTTTGAGCATCAATTTTCAACAATGAACGCACAAATTACACATTGGCAACAAAAGAAAAAAGCATTTATCAAGGAATATGTAGCCAAAAATGGCAAAATAAAAGCAAAAGCATTTCCTGGACGTGCAGCGATTTTAGTAAAAATGTTGGATTTGACACACAACGAAATAGAATGTGTTTTTGAAAAACCTGGTTCTATGAAAATTGGGCATTATTTGCCTGGTACAAGAATACCTATCAAAAGTGATAATGAAATGTTTGTAAATATCAATGAAAACCCTATTCTATTAAATATGGCTTGGCATATTGGCAAAGAAATTACCAATTATTTGGTAAATCAAGGTTTTAAAGGTGAAATTGTAAATATTTTTGATAAAGAAGATTTGTCATAATCTTATATAAATGGTTGGTATTTTAGGCTCTGGTTTTGGTTTGTATGGTTATCTGCCTGCGATATTGAGCAATAGCACCCAAAAAGTGCTATTGCCTGCTCGTTATGCAGATAAATTTCATTCAAGAAAAGAACTTGCTTTGTATGAACAAAATATTATTTGGAAAGATACAGAAACAGATATTTTAGCAAATTCGGAAATTGTAGTTTTGGCATTGAACCCTGAAAAACAAATTTTTTGGGTAAATGAATGTCTAAAATATAATAACATTCAATATTTGATTCTTGAAAAACCACTTGCCAATACGCCTGAAATTGCTCAAAGTATTTTGTATCAATTAAATCAATCCAAAAAAAAATATCGTATTGCTTATACGCTTTGCCATACAACTTGGGCAAAACATCTAAAAAAATATCTTTTAGAAATAAAAACTCCTTATCAATTAGAAATAGAATGGCATTTTAAGGCACATCATTACAAAAATAACATTGATAATTGGAAACGTCAGCACAGTTTGGGTGGTGGTGCAATACGTTTTTATGGCATTCATTTGATTGCTTTTTTGGTTTCAATAAATTTTACCAAAAATATAAATTCAATCACAAATTATTTTTCAAAAGATGATTTTTACAAATGGGAGGCTTTTTTTGAAAATCAAACTACAAAAGAAAATCAACCTGAAAACATTGCAAAAATATCGCTTAATACGTGCAGTGAAGAAGAATATTTTAAAATTTTGATTAAAAAAGAAAATACAAATGAAATTCTTTTTTCATTAAAAGAACCTTTTGAAATGGATAAGTTTGTGAATGAAACCAACCAAGACCAACGCCTGAATATAATTGCTGATTTTTATAATTCATTATTTGATGAAAATACAGAAAAAAAAGCATATCAATTCTATGAAGTTGTAAATAATCTGTGGTTTGAAATAGAACAAAAAAATCAAATAAAATAATTGAAATAATAATACGTAAAATTATAAAAATGGAAACTCAAAATAATATGCTTTTGTCTATTACAGTACCCACTTATAATAGATGTGGATTTCTAAAAGATTTTCTTTTATCAGTTATAAATTCCATTGTGAAATATAATTTAAAAGAAAAAGTAGAAATCATAATCAGTGATAATTGTTCGCCTGACAATACACAATTAGTTGTAGAAAATCTAAAAAATGAATATTCAGATATAAAAATTATTTATAATAAAAATCCTCAAAATTTGGGTGTAATTCCTAACATTGCCCAACTGATAGAACTTGCCAAGGGCAAATATTTGATGATGTATGGTGATGATGATTTGATGTGTGCAGATGCTTTGCCTCAATTATTGGATATTTTGGTAAAAAATGAAAACACAAAGGTTTTTTTATTTAAAAATAGAGATTGGGCAAAATATAAATATAATGAAGAATGTATCTCGTTGGAAAATGCAGGCGAACACTATTTATGGACTATAGGCAACTTTGGATTATTTGCGTGTGATTCATATTTGATGAAAAAAAATCTGTCATTACACAGAGATAGAATATTAACAACTTGCTGGCCTCAAACAGAACTAATGTTTTTAGTAATGGCAGAAAGTAATCAAGAATTACCCTTATTTGTTTCTAATTTGGGTATAACCATTTATCCAAACCATATAAATAATACATTTTATACTGCTTACTACATATATGAAAGTGGATTTTATGCTTTATACAGAGTTGCCAAACACATAGAAAATCATATTAAAAAGCCTTTTGTTGAAATAGCAATGAGCAATACAGGTTATTTTTCCGCTTCTTCACAAGACATCAAAATACTGATGTATAATCACATCTTGTATTATGATTATGAAAATGAATTGGAAGACCTCAAAAAAAATGTAAATGAATCTCTATCTGTTGTGCAAGAAACATCTGTAAGAAAAATACCACTTATGATGAACAAAATCTTAACAACATCAAAACGACTTAATCAATTAAGATTGGGATTTTTACAAGTTCAAAAAAATAGTAGTCAAAAAATAAAAACAATAAAAGAAGGTTTTTTATCATTTTTAGCCTTTATAAAGGATTTAATTCTTCCTTACTCTATTTACCAAGATATCAAAAGGCAAGAAGCCAAAGCAAAAAAATTTAAAATTGAAAAAGAAGAATTTTTGAAACACAAACGTACATATTCACGCAAAGATTTTAATCCTGATAAAACATAATTGGATAATAAAAAAATTATGTTGGAAAAAATTAACCAATTATTCCAACTAAAATAATTCCCAAAAAAACAGATTATTTTTATAATTTTGTAATCTATAAAGCACAAATTTTATAAGGATTAAAAAAATAAAATTATGGAAAATCAAGAAATAAAATCTTATAACTTCTCAAATATTAAATATTTGGAGATAGAAGACCTTGTCAATATCACGCCCAAACTTAATGATGCAAAATTTGATGATTGGTTCAAATATGAATATGATTTGAGCCAAGAAGAAAGTATTTTTTTAGACAAACTTATCAAAAAACATACGCTTTATTTGTCTTCTTATATGGAAGAAGACTTAAAAATGAAATTTTTAAGTCCTATTTTTTGCCAAGTAGATTTTCTTACAGATAAATTTCACGATTGGTATGATGCCACACTTTCAGGAATGGTAAATGGTGTTGAAATAAAGGGTTTTACAGATATAATGATAGCATCAGGTACCAAAAATCCACGAAAACCTTATTTTTTTATACAAGAATTTAAGCCTTCTACTCCTGACAGAGACCCAGAAGTACAATTATTAGCAGAGTTATTAGTGGCAATAGAAAAAAATAAAACTAATATTATACGTGGTGGTTACATCATTGGGCAAAATTGGCGTTTTGTAATTTTGGAAAAAATAGCAGAAAATCAATTTCAGTATTTTGTTTCTAAGCAATTTGATAGTTTGGATTTAGAAGATTTAAAGCAAATTTATATTATTTTGCAAGCAGTAAAACATAGATATTGTGAGGATTAAAAAAATAAAAAATATTTAAAATTATGGAAAATCAAGAAATAAAATCTTATAATTTTTCTAATGTCAGATTTTCTCAATTAGAGGAAATTGTCAGCATCAATATTGGAGATGACCTTTCAAAATTTAATGAATGGTTTGAAACGCCTTACGAAATAAAGGATGATAATATTGTGTTTTTCAATCATTTAATTGAAAAACATAGAACTCGTATGAGTTTTTATATGGAAGAAGATT
>JAAFIN010000226.1 GCA_013297825.1 Cytophagales bacterium | reverse complement strand
TTGCGAATAAATTAACGCAATTTAAGGCAGAATTGGCACAACTTCAACACACCAAAAACACGAGTTTTTATTGGTTTGCCCAAAAATATATTCAACTTTCTGAACAAGAATTGCAAAAAAATCAAGAAAAATTAAAATCTCTTAATGAGGAATTAAAAGAACTTCAAAGTAAAGAGGAAAATTTGAGAGAAGAAGAAAGAGAACTTTCTATTTCCATTGAAAAAGACGAAACAGGAAGCAAAATAAAGGATTTGGAAAAAGAAATCAAACAACTTGAAAAAAGTAGAGATTTGAGAAAATCAAAGTTGGAAGATTACAATAAAATTGCCCAAATTGTAAAACTTTTTACAAATCCAAGCCAAGAAACTTTTGAAAAAAACAGAGAAAAAGCAAAAGAACGCAAAATAAGCACCGAAAAAGAAATTGAAACAGAAAACGAAAATCTTAGAAAATTCAAAAATGAACAAGAAAATTTGACCTTGCAAATTGAGGAAATTACAAAAACAATTCTGACTTTACAAAAAAATAAAAACAACATTTCAGGCAGACCTGCGGAAATTAGGGAGGAAATTTTGGCACATTTAGACGCAACCAAAGACGAAATTCCTTTTATTGGCGAACTGCTGAAAGTGCGAGAGGAAGAAAATGAATGGGAATTTGCGACAGAACGTATTTTGCATAACCTTGCTTTGCAAATGGTTATTCCTGAAAAATATTACAGCAAAGTCAATCAATATGTGAATAAAACCAATTTGAAAGGCAGAATTACGTACCAACGTTACAAAGGTGATGAATTTATTACAAGTAATATTTATCAAGAAATTCCTAAAAATGCACTTCTGCACAAATTGGCTTTCAAACCTAAAAGCATTTATGCGGAATGGTTGGAAAATATCATCACCAAACAATTTAATTATGCGTGTGTAAAGGATTTGAAAGAATTTGATTTGTATGATGAAAAGGCAATTACAAAAGAGGCTTTAATCAAATTTGGGAAAGGCAGACACGAAAAAGATGACCGCCCAAATATCACAAGCAAAGAAAATTATGTACTTGGTTGGGACAACAAAGACAAAATAAGTGCCTTGAAAAATGAACTTCAAAACCTTCAAGAACAACAAATTGACAACAAAAAAAATATTGCAAATTGCCAACAACAAATAAAAAATTTGGCAGAAATTAAAGATAAATGCCACGATATTTTTTCAAAATATGAAAAATTTGATGACATTGATTGGCAATCTTACGCCCAACAAATTCAAGAAAAAACCGAACAAAAAACGACCTTAGAAAAAACAAATGACCGCGTAAAAGAACTCCAAAATCAACTTAAAAAGGTAAAAGATGCCCTCAAAAATATTGCTGAAATAGACATCAAGAACAAAAACAGAGAAATATTTGGTTTTGAAGGTAAAAACGATACGATTTCAAAAGAAATCAAAGAAAATCAAAATTTGATAAAAGGTTTTGGAAATTTTCAAGACACAGATATTGAAAAATTTGAGAAACAAAATCCTGAAATTTTGGGTGTAGATTATGCGAATTTGAAAATTACACAAATAAAATTTGATGATAGTATTTCAAAAAAAATCGTTTCTTTGGAAAATACCAAAAGAAAAAATGAGGACGAAGTAAGGCTAAAAATCAATGCTTTTAAGCAACCAAGCGAAGAAATAACCACAAAATTTGTGGATTGGCGTGCAGATGTGCAACGTTTTCCTGATTCTACCAATTTGGAATTTATCAGTGAATATCAAGGTTTTTTACAAAAATTGACAGATGATAATTTGCCAAAATTTGAGAAAAAATTTAATGAATATCTACAAGAAACCATTACGCACAAAGTTGGAAATTTTAGAATGTTTTTTAAAAATTGGACAAATGCTATTGCTGAAAATATCCAACTTTTGAATGATTCTTTGAAGGAAATTGATTTTAGAAACAAAGATTTCAAAACCTATATTCAAATGATTCAGTCCAATCGTGTGAATGATGATGTAAAAGAATTTAGGGATTTATTGGAAAATGCAATTGCGAATATTCACGAGATAGAAACTACGGTAGATGGACGAAAAAACCATTTTGAGCAACACATTGAGCCACTTATCAAAAAACTTGAAAAAGAAGATTGGCGTAAAAAAGTAATGGAAGTACGAAATTGGTTTAACTACAAAGCAGAAGAATTTTATAAAGAAACCAACGCAAAATACAAAACTTACGAAAATATGGGGCAACTTTCAGGAGGCGAAAAGGCACAACTGACTTATACGATTTTGGGTTCTGCGATTGCGTATCAATTTGGTTTGACAAAAGGCGAATCACAAACCAATGCGTTTAGGTTTATTGCGATTGATGAGGCGTTTAAGGCACAAGACGAGGACAAAGCGAAGTATTTGATTACGCTTTGCAAGCAGTTGCATCTGCAATTATTGGTCGTAACGCCAAGTGATAATATTCACATTGTGGAAAATGACATTTCGTATGTGCATTTTGTGGAGCGAAAAGAGGAAAAATATTCGTGGCTGTATGATATGCCTATTGAACAGTTTAGGGCTGAAAAGGATAATTATTTGTATCAATAGCATTTTTTTGGCACGCGGATAACGCGGATTTTACGGATTGAAACTGATTTTTAAATACAAAAAAATAAAAAAATCTGCGTTAATCCGCGTGCTTAAACCCACTTAAAAATGATAACACCCCAAGAAATCAAAGAAAAAGCAGAAAAAAAATATAAAAATGAATTTTTGGAGGCTTTTGTAGCGGACAAAAATATTTTTCCGCTTTATATTCGTGGCGATAAATCCTATACAAAATCGTCTTTGGCTGATTTTGAGAAAGAAATTCTGTCAATTGTTAGTAAATCTAAAGAAAAAATAAAATTTGGTTATACCTTAGTTTTTCAAAAAATAAAAACCAAATATGTAGGCACACAAGACCTTCCAACAGATATTTATTTTGAAACAGAAAAAGATTTTTTGCAATTTTTGGGAAAAGAAAAAGAAGCCTCAAATTTTAAACGCAATGCTCAAAAAATCATTACACTTTTTCCTGAACTCAAAAATTGGATTACAGAAAATGCTTTAAAAATCATTCAAAATGCCTTAGAATGGGACAATTTACTCAAAGTTTGTCAGTATTTTAAGCAAAATCCACAACCCAATCTTTACATTAGGGAATTACCTATCAATGTTCATACAAAATTTGTAGAAAACAACAAAACCATTCTAAAATCCTTGCTTGATGTGCTTATTTCGCCATTTTTGAATCCAGAAGAAAGCAATTTTGAACAAAGATTTCATCTAAAATACAGCGAAACACAAATCCGTTTTAAGATATTAGACAAGGAAATTAGCCAAAAATTTTTTTCAGGTATTGATGACCTTGCTATTCCTTTGAGTCAATTTAAAAATCTAAAATTGCCCCTCAAAAAAATCTTAATTGTAGAAAATAAAACCACACTTTACACTACTTTGACCTTGCCCAATATGCACGAAACAATGGCGATATTTGGGAGCGGTTATAGCGTTTTTAATCTAAAAAACATTGATTGGTTCAATGATTTAGAACTTTTTTATTGGGGCGATATTGACGTACAAGGTTTTGAAATTTTATCACAATTTAGAGGTTATTATCCACATACCAAAAGTATTTTGATGGACAAAAAAACCTTTGATTTATTTTTTGAGAATGATTTAGGCACAATTTCCAAAATTACAACAACCTTAAACCTCACTCCAGAAGAACAAGATTTATACAATATTTTGAAAGAAAATAATGCACGCTTGGAACAAGAAAAAATACCTTTTGGATATGTGAATGAGGTTTTTGGAAAATGAAAAAGATATTTTTTGCTTATTTTTTAGCGAGTGTTACATTCACATCAAAAATCTATAATGTGTTATCTTCGTAATCTTCCACCACAGAAACCAACATATTAAGTTCTACATATTCAGGGCTATTCGTTGGGTATGATAATTGCATAAGTTCCCAAATGCGTTTGAGTGCGTTTTGGTATTGTTCCGTAGAAGTGATGTTATTTGTCATATTTGATTGTTTTTGCGTCTATTTTGTCATATGAAATTATCGTTTTACCATAATAGGTTGCATATAACCTGTACCTTCATACGTTGTGGAAGTTGTGCTATATTGCACAAAAAATTCATTATTATCAGGATACATTTCCACTTTGAAAAGAAAATCTTTGTTTTTGAGTAATTCTTTAGGTTTAAAAGTTTCTGTTTCATTGGGTAATGTTTCGTATTTTTTTTCAAAAACAACAATACTTTCCCACCCAGATTGTCCATTTCCAGAAGATTTTAATTCAAGAGAGTAAATTTTGAGCGTAATATTTTTTGTATTATTTCCTTTTCCTTTTAGTGTCAATACATTATTTTCTGTAAGATGAATGTTGTATTGTTCCATAAAATCCTCATATTTTTTATTTAAAGCATTATCTTTGGCTCGATTCACAGATGAAAATGCAGTAAATAAAATCCAAATAATAATCAAAAAAGCAAAAGCATAAGTCAAATATTTAAAATAATCCATTGCATTTGCTTGGTTATTCATATTGACAAATACCATTACGCCAAAAAATAATCCACAAACTGACAAAATAATTGATAGACCGTATAATGCAAAAATTGGTAGCGTTAAATTTCTGCCTCCCCAACCAGAAATAAATGTTGTGGAAAGAAACAACATCATACAAGAAACCCAAGCAATGCCTATCATTAAAAGCATTAAAATAATGGTAATGATAAATTGAGTAAGCATAAAATTTTTTAAATTTTTATTTATCATTTAACATTAAAAAAACTTAATTCTTCAAAATCTTTTTTGTAATCAGATTATTTTTTTGGCTTGTATTTTTTTCTTGAATATGCAAAAAATACATTCCTTTTGGTAAATGATGTAGGTCAAAAGCCCAAAGATTTTTGGTTTCTTCGCTTTGATTTTCGTTGTTAATTTCGCTATTTATTTCATTGTTATTTTCCCAAATTTTACGCCCCTGAATGTCTGTAATTACAAATTGTAATTTTTCAGGGTTTTGAAATTCCGAAGGAATTTTTATAAAAAGTTGTTGGTTAGAATTGTCATTTATGGGATTAGGATAAACTTTTATTTGGGAGGCAATTTGTGGCGAAATTGCTAAAATATCCTCTGTAACCACTACATTTTTTTGCAGAGAATCCACACAATTATTTGAACTTCTTGCAATCAAACGCACTTGATAATTGCCTGTTTGCAAAAATTTAATTTCAGGATTTTGGCTTTGTGCGTTGGTATTATTTTGAAATTGAATATCTGCATTAACTTGTCCGCCTTGTTTTGTGATTTTCCATTGATAAGAAGTTGCATTTGCGGAATTGTTGGTAAGCGTAAGCGGAAATATTTTATCAACATTAGGCGAAAGATTAAATTTTGCTTGTGTTTCTTGAATCGTTATTTGGATTGTTACAAAAGCACTTTCGTACAAATCCGAAACATTAGTAACATAAATTGTTTGATTGGTAAGCACATTTGCAAAATTCAACGCATTTGCAGTAGCCAAAGGCAGAATATTATTTTGGGTTGGTGGTACATTATAAAAATTAAACAATGTTCCATTTGTTGGATTAAGATTTACGGTTCCGCCTCTGCACACCGAAAAAGTAGTTGCAATCGCAGGAATTGGGGCAGTGCGAAGTGTTTTGTATTTTTGGCGAATAGCTTGGGCATTATTTTTTAGTTCCAAAAGATTTTCACCTACGACAATCGCATACGCCAAAGTACGTTTTTCACCCACTTTAAAATTATTAAATTTGGTGCTTAATGCGTGTGATACATTCGCACCTTGTCCTTGTATGCCTGCTTGTGGGCGTGAAGCAGGTGCGCAAACTCCTGTACTTGGCGAGCAAAAAGATGCCCCAGAAAGTACTACATATTTTTCAAAAGGCGTAAATTCATTGATTAAATCAGGAATTCCCTGACTTGCAACGGTGTCATTTCTAAATGCAAAATAATTATAAAAAGTAGTTGGATTGCCTCTAATTGGATTATTTGTCAGTAAAACCAAACCCCCAAATAAACTATTATCTCTATAAATATAACCCATTTGATTAACTGCGTCCCAATCAGCCCTATTTTTGGTAGAATCTTCTATATCCCAATCCGCATACACACCAGCAAAAATATTATTGATAACTTTTCCGCTTAGATTTCTTAATTCATATTCCAACACATTGGCACGTGTGATGTTGGGTTCATTCCAACTATATGTTTTTTGGGTAATTTCTACGCCAATAGGTTTTGGGTTGTTGGTGCGTTCTTCTATGACTGCGGTAGTTTGCAAAAAATTGCCTGTTGTGCTATAATTGGTCGGAAAAAATGTATTGCTTGGTGTAAAATGCGTTTGTCTGCTATTGGGCAAAGTACGTACATTGTTGCTCACGCTATCAGGGTGCGTAGCAATCATTAGCCCAGCTTGTTCTAACATTCTTTTTCCTTTGAAAGTAATAACTGTAGTTTGTGCAAAAGCACTGTTATAAACTGCCCAATTTGCTTGGTCATTTATTGCCCATTGCAATTCATTTACGCTTACATTGCCTGCATTTACAAGCATACGATATTCTTCTGTGTAGGTATAACTTCCATCTTTATATTGAAATTTTATCAAAATAGGCGTATTTGCAGGGGTATTGCTTGCGACACTAATTGTTAAAGCATCATTTTGGGTATTGAAAGCAGTATTTGCAGTAATTGCTCCTAAATTGCTTGTTCCGTCTGTAACCGTTACAAAATTATTAGGTGAGCTAATGGTCATTGTAATTTGTAAATTAGCAAGTGCGTCCAAATGATTGCGAAATTGTACCAACATATTCCTTGTTTGTCCTTTGAATATCTGTCCTCTTTGTCCGCTTGGAAAGGTAATATTTTGTACGGTAATTGCTTTTGTAGGAGCAGTAAGTGCTTTTTCCAAATTCAAACGTCCTGTTCCTAATTTTCCAGCATAAAATTCATTTCCTATGACATTATCTATGAAATCTGTAGTTGTTTTGAGCCTTGCTATGGTTTGGGACGCTGTCCAAGTAGGAAATTGGCTTCTAATCAACGCAGCACCTCCTGCCACCAAAGGCGAAGAAAAAGAAGAACCACTATTTACACCATAAGTTGAGGCAGTAAGAATGCTTTTTCCTGGTGCAACAAGGTCAATAAGTCCATTATAAGTTGCAAAATCAGCTTTTAAATCACTTGCATCACTCGCTCCAACTGACACCACATAAGGCTTGTAAGAAGCAGGATAATACAGATTTTCGGTGTTGTCATTGCCCGCAGCAGCAACTAATACCACATCATAATCTTGTACAATATCTTTCATAAAATTACTTTCCATTTGCGAAAATTCGCCTGGTCGTCCCCACGACATATTGATAACCTTACATTTGGGTTGCATAGCACATTTTAATATGGCAGTATAACCAGCTATTAGTTGGATATTTCCTTGTTGAATGCTCAAATCAGTAGCAGATTTTGCAGGAATAAATTTACAATTATAAGCTACACCCACACCGCCAACATTGTTATTTCCTACAGCAGAGGCACACATTGCAACGGTAGTTCCGTGTGTATCACTTCCAAACGAAACCACATTATCATCATCAGCTACATCCCAATTAGTACCTGCAGGCATCACCACATTACCAGCAAGGTCAGCATTTGCTACGCTAAAAGCATCATCAGTGATACCAATCCATACATTTGGGTCGCCTGTATTGGTGTCCCACGCTTGATAAGCTCGTATTTTTCCTAAGTGATATTGCGAAGGATTATTTACAAGTGGGTCACTGGGAAAAATAGGCAAATCAAGTGTTTTATAATTATTATAAATACGTTCTACATAAACAACAGCATTGTCTTTTTGTAACTCTTTAATAGCTTCTTCAAGTGTCCAATCTGAATGAATATCAATCGCAAAAATAGTTTCTAAAAATGCTCTTGTATTAGGTTTGACAGCATTTATATCAAAATCTTTTTGATTTTTTTGAAGTGCAGAAAGAAAGAAATTGTAAGGTTTTGGTAATAAATTATTTGGTAATAAATTATTGAGGTCTGAATTTTTTGGATTTTGTAATCTGTATAAAATTTCATTTTTTGGTAAAATATCTTTATTTTTTAGTCTAAAAATAATTTTATTTGGTACAAAATCACTTTGAGCAAGTAGTGTGTTATTTAAAACTAAAAATAATAACAAGAAAATTGAAGCAATAAAACAGTATTTAGATGTGCTTTTTATAAATGTAACTTTCATAAATATTGAATATTAAATTTTATGATTTTTTATTTTTTTTAA
>JAAFIN010000222.1 GCA_013297825.1 Cytophagales bacterium | reverse complement strand
CTTAGAGATGGTGCTGGAAATGTGATAGAAGAAAATAAATTTTTTGAAAATAAAGCAAGAACACGAAATTTTATATTGTTAGGTTTGGGTTTTTCGTATAAACACAATAACAAGACAGAATTTTATGCTAATATTTCTCAAAATTACAGAGCAATCAATTTTTCAGATTTACGCATTGTCAATCAAAATTTTAGGATTGACCCCAATATCCAAGATGAAAAAGGTTATACTGCTGATTTGGGCATTAGGGGCGATTTGGAAGGATTTTTTACCTACGAATTAACCGCATTTTATTTGGCTTACAAAGGAAAAATTGGGCAGGTTTTGCGTGTGGATAGTGTTTTGTTCAATGATTATCGTTACAGAACCAATGTAGCAGATGCCAGAAACATAGGTATTGAAGCATTTGGAGAAATTTCATTATCAAAATTATTAAAATTTCAAAATAAAAACCTAAAATCAAGTATTTTTGCAAATTTTTCTTACATCAATGCTCGTTATATCAACACCCAAGACAACAGCATAAAAGACAAAATGGTGGAAATGGTGCCTCCTATTACCTTAAAATTAGGCAAAAGTTTTAGTTATAAGAATTTTAGTAGTTCCTTGCAATTTTCTTATGTAAGCGAGCATTATTCAGATGCGAGTAATTCCATTCGCACAGCATCAGCGATAGAGGGCATTATCCCAAGTTACAAAGTTTTGGATTTGTCGTTGAGATATGGGTGGCGTTTTTTGACTTTGGAAGCAACTTTAAACAATGTTTTGAATGAAAAATATTTTACACGCAGAGCAGAAGCATATCCAGGCCCTGGCATTATTCCTGCTGATGGGCGAGGATTTTATGTTACTTTGCAAGGAAAGTTTTAATAGTTCAAAAAGTTCAAGGTTCAAGGTTTAAAGTTCAAAAACTAATGTCCAATTACTGATAACTTTCTACTTACACCTTTCCCTAAAAAAAATCTATATTAATCTATAAAATCTGTGTTCCAAAATTCATTATTTTATTTTTCATTTATTCCTAAAAGCCCAATTTGTTGGCATATTTCAGGGGAATCAATGGAAATAATGCGTTCTTGTGGCACAAGTAACTGATATTGATTTAATTTTTGGATAAAAGGTTTTTGAGATTTCACAAAATCTGTCATATCTGCAATATGTTGGATATATTCTTGTCCAAACTTCTCTAAAATTTTACCTTTCAAACCTAATTGCATAGCTTTTCTTTCTAATTTTCCGCCTGTAGGATTGTGGTCAGGATCCCATTGTAGGCGTACTTTGTGTGTGGTAAGCAGATTTTTCCAAGTTTCTTCATCAGCATACATATTAGAATCAAAATGCGTAAAAACACTTTGTTTTAATATGTCCAAAAAATCTATTTTTTTTATCCAAAAAGCCAAAACACGTTCTTGATTTTCTTTTTCTGCCCAACCACACCTAAACATCATCCACAAAAAATTAGGTTTTATCCAAGACATTCGTTCATAACTAAAATCATTACCACCTAATTTCTGGTTTGCAACCGCAAAATTGGCAATACTGTTTTTATAAGCCTGATAAAACACGATATAGTCGTTTTGTTCGTACCCAATCACATATTTTCCTGTTTTTGGGACATTTTCCACATATTGCAGATAATTTTCTAATGGAATAAAAAAATCCTTATTTTGGGGAGAATAAAAGGTATTTTGGGTTGTCATTTTAGAGATAAAAATTTAATCTGGTAATTGTGATTGTTCCTCCATTTTCTTTTTGGCTTGTTCTAATTTTTCTTTTACAAAAGAAAAAATAACTTTTCCTAATAAATAAACTTCTGTACTATACAAAGTTGGTTGATTATTTTCAGGATTTAACTCAAAATTATTTTCTGTGTTTAAAATAGCGGTTTCTAATTCAACAGAATATTTTTTGGTGTTAAAACCACCACCATTGTTTATACTTTTATTGATAAAACCTTTGAAATGAGGAAATGTTTTTACAAATATTTCATCGCATTTTTGGTTGTAGAAATGGTAATAAAACCAAATTTCAAAAGATGGATTGCTTTGTGCAACTTGCCACTTTATTTCAGGATTTTTAGCACATTCTGACAGGCAAAAATCTTTTAATTCTTGTATTTTACTGTGCTTGCCTTTGTTCCATTCGTCAGTGTCTATTGCAAACCATACTTCATCACCATTTAATAAGGTACATTCAGCATTTTGTGTTTCATTTCCGCAAAATTTTAGTTCTGCGTGTTTTTGTAACTTATTTGGGTCTGATTGATTTTCAATATTTTTCAAGGGAATTATATCCAAATTAGAGGACATCTCCCTAAAATAAATAAAATAATCATACTCTGTTGTATTGCCTTCACAAAAAATATAGATTTTTTTAGCTTCTTTGGTGGGTTCTTGTTTTTCGTACAATCTACCTCTTGACAAATATTTGTTTCTTTGCATTTTTATAAAAAAGAAAAATTACCAATTCAAATCTTTTAAATTTCCCAAAAAAGGCACACCGCTATACCTACCTTGCAAATATCCATTTTCAATATTGGCAGTATTATGAATGTTATAATCACTCAAAGGTGATAATTTAGTTGCTTGATATTGGTCTTTTTCAACAAGCCAAATCTCGTCAGGTCTTAAAATATTTTGGTCTAATAAATGCGTTTCGTGAGTAGTAAATATAAGTTGTCCTTTTATATTTTTTGCAAGTGCTATTTTTTCAATAAGTTTTTTGATAAGCAAAGGGTGAATACTACGTTCTATTTCATCAACCAAAATAGTACATTCCTCACGCAATAAATCATAAAATAAAGGTACAAAATCAAAAAGCCTTTGTGTGCCATCTGATTCGTCTTTATAAAAAAATCTTTTTATTTCATTTTTATTGTCTAAATGTTCAGTAAAAAGTCTTTTAAAAATATATTTATTATTTTCTTTTTTAATGCACCCATCTTCAAAACAGACAAAACCACCATTTTCATCACATTTATTGATAAAATTCTGGTGTTCTTTATCATTTTTATTTAAAATTATTTTATCTATGTATATTTTTTGAATTCCAATATCTAAACTGTGAAAAAATGAATCACAAAATTTTTTAAAATCTTTGTTTTTATCTAAAAGTTGTGGCATACCATTCATTTTCATTTGAGTTGATACAAGTGTCATTTTATATCTAATCCATTTGTAGGCATTTATAATATTAAAAAAATCTTCTTCATCTTCAAATTTTTCACTTAAAAATGACAATAAAATTTGATTTTTTTCTACTAATTTTTCTTCCAATAACTCCACAAACATTTTATTTTTTGGGTTTTGAGTGTATTTTTCAAAAAAAGTAATTTTTTGTTTATTATCTTCAAAAATTCTTTCAAAAATTAATTTCTCATTTTCTCCAACTCCTTCAAAAAGCCCTTCATACAATATAATATTTTCTGAAACAGAAATTGTATAGTAATAAATTTTATTTTGATAAAAAAATTCTATTCCCCAAGAGATAGGTTCTTTTTCATTTCCTGCATACAATCTAAATTTTTGGGTATCTAAAAGTGGTACAAGATTACCAATTTTTATCATTTCTTGTAAAAATCCAATACCTTTTATCAAATTTGATTTTCCTATACCATTTGCCCCATAAATTGCCCCAAAACGCAACACACTTATATCATCATTGATTTTAACTTTGTGATGAGGGAGGCGTTGGGTTTTATTAGGAAACAAATTAAATTCTGTTGCTTCGTTAAAAGAAAAAAGGTTTTTGACAGAAAAACGAATAAGCATACAATTATGGAATTAAAGGAATAGAAAATTAAAAAGTTAAAATTTCACGCAAAAATACATTTTTATCTAAAAATACAAAAAAATATTTGAAAAATATTATATAAAACGTGAATTTTTAACGGAATAACTATTTTTATTCCGCTTTCGTTCCTTCTCCTACACTTATTTCTGCACTATCTGCGATTTCCCACATTTTTTTGAGGCATTTGCCTGTGAGGATAGCATCTTCAAGGGCGTTGTGGGTGTCATTTTCACGTTCAAAACCAAAAAAACTTGCTACCACGCCCAAACTTCTACCTTTTGGCGTTGGTTTTCCAAGTTTGTGCAATACCCTAAACACAAAATGCGAAAGCGTGTGTAAATCAATCAGCGTGAATGAAAAAGGAAATTTCATTTTTTCATTTTTATAAGCAACTTTCAAAAAATGAATGTCATTGATAACGCTTTGCCCACAAAGAACAACATTGCGGATAACACCCTCTTTTTGTGCAGACGTATAATTGGTGTAACCCAATTTTTCCATAATCCAATCTTCCAATTCAGGCAACAATTCTGAAAGCATAGGTGCATCTTCCAAATCATATTTAGAAATTCCGTGTACTTTTTCAGCACCAGCATTAAAATTATTGTAACCTTGTGGATAAACATTGTCTAAAAATTGTCCTTTTTCAATCCAATTTTCATCATAAAGCACCGCACCTATTTGAATAATATCGTGCCAATCAGCGTCCATTCCGCTCATTTCTAAGTCAATTACTAAGTATCTGTTCAAAAGTTTAGGGTTTAAAAGGTTTAAAATTTAAAAAAATAAAAATTAAAATCCATCTTGGGCAAAAAGTTTATTTTCCATTTCATCAGCAGACAAAGCAACAAGTCTAATGGTATCTTGTAGTTCTTTTACATTCATATTGGCATTTACTTTTGCGTTAAATACAATAAAATAAATATCATTTTCAAAAGCCAATTCCCAAGCCCCAAGATGTTTGTGGCTTGTATCAATCATAAGGCTTTGCAATGTTTCCAAATTAGGTGATTTTTCGTTGCGATATATCACAGAATACACTTCTCTCATTTCCAAATTTTGGTAGCTTGAAGTAGTAGATTGCACAAATACGTTTTGTTTGCGGTTGTTAATTTTGAGTTCAAAAGTATAATCACCATTGACAGGATTTTGCTCATATTTGAATTTTAATTCAGCCAAAATGTTTTCTATGCGTGGGTCAAATTTACTTTTTTGTGCAAAAGATATTTGATAAAAAGATAAAAATGCACAAAATAAACAAAATATTTTTTTCATAATTTTAAAAATTAAAAAACATCAAAAAATTAAAAACACTATCATTTTTGGTAAAACAGAAAAATTTTCTAAGACAAAATTACAATTTTTTTTGAAAAAAATAAGAAAAAAATAACATTTTAGGTAGTATTTTTAAGTTATTTTTTTAGAAAAAAAATACATATAATATTTTTTGCTAATTTTTTAATTTTTTCTAAAAATTTTTGAAAAAATGATTTTTTAGAAAAAAGTTTCATCTTTTTGTATGTTTGTTTGAGAATTTGGCGAGCTGTTGCGTTTTCTTCAATAGGAATTTTTTGAAGATTTATACTTTTTGGATATAAAAAAGTGTCATATTTATCATCTTTACCACAATGTTCGCCTGTGCCATCAAAACCAATATTTTTTACCATCGAAACGCCTAACCACAAAGAAAGCCCATTTTCCAAAAAAACACTTGCGTACCAACGCCCTGCCCACGTGCTTAATCCACGTGTAATATATGCCTCCAAAATGCTAAAATGGTCGTAGGTATTTTCGTAATTAAATTTGTGTTTGAGTTGGGGATTTTGATTGAGTTGTTGGATTAAATAATTTGCATCAGGATTAAATTTTTGCCAAGCCCTCGCCCAAGTTGCCCAGCCCCAACTGCTGATAGATGTTGTAAAAAAATACAAAGGTAATGGTTTTGAAGTATTAGGCGAATATGCTGAAATGTGCATTACTTTTTCGTCATATTCATACATATTGAGGGCGTGGTTCATATATTCCAAAAAAAATGGTGATACCACAATATCGTCTTCTAATACGATTATTTTGCCATATTTTTCTATGATTTCGCTTACGCCTGTAATAATATTATTTGCTAACCCTATATTTTTTCCTCTATAATTTATAATAATTTCCTTAAAACGTGGAATTTCTAATTTTTTTTCACGTTCAAAAATTTCTTTTACTTCTTGATGTAAATTTTCTTGATTTTCTGCTATATTTTCCTTTAATCCATCTACAAAAACATACAAAATAGATTGCTTTGCAAGTGCATTATTTGCCAAAGCATCTAAAGTTTTTTGGGTGTGTAAAGGGCGTAAATACGCAAATAAAACGATTGGGGAAAGCAAAAGAAAGTTTAAGGTTCAAAGTTTAAGGTTTAAAGAACATTACTGTACAGTTTTAAAAAAAGTACTTTAAAACGCAATAAAAGCGTTTTTTTTATATTTATTTTCTCAAAAAAATTATTAAAGCCATTATTTTAACGTTAAAAAAATAAAATGAATGGCTGATATACTTTTGATTGTTTATTAATTTTTCAAAATATTTTGGTCAGACCTTCGTAAACTACGGTACAGACCAAAATTTTTGAAAAATGTTGTGAAATATTTATTTTAAAGCATTTTTTTAATTATTTTATTTTTTGTGTAGTAATAAACAGCATTTTTATTAAACCTTGAACCTCAAACCTTAAACCTTAAACCTTTTGTGCAGGATTTCCAAATACAGTTACATTATCTTTCACATCAGCAATTACCAATGAGCCAGCACCTACACGTGCATTTTTGCCTATGCGTATGCCTCCTGTAATGATTGCACCAGCACCTATAAAGGCATTTTCTTCAATCACACATTCTGCACCAATGATTGCTTTTGCACCTATTTGTGCAAAATTTCCAATTTTTGCATCATATTCTATAATTGCTCCACTGTTGATAATGATATGATTGTCCATCACAACATTTGCCCCAATTATCACACCAGCGTTAAACATATTTCCGTGTCCAAACTGCACAGAGGACGAAATAATTGCCTGTGGGTGAATGGCATTGGTAGGTTGAACTTTTCTATTTTCAAGCAAAAGTTTTGTAAAAAAACGCCTTACTTTGTTGTCGTCATAAGCCACAAAAGCATCACATTTTTTGCCAATAAGTTTCAAAAAACCTTCATCTTCAGGATTGCCCAATACAGGCGTAAAATCAATTTCGGTATTGTGTAAGGTTTTATCTTCTTCCAAAAAACCATACACCACAATATTATTTTGTTTAAAAATCTCTAAGGCAGGTTTTCCTAATCCTTTTACACCAAAAATAATAACAGGATTGATGCCTGATAAGGTTTTGGGTTCGTGTTCGTGTGCTTGCGTATTTTCCATAAAAAAATTAAAATTTATTTTAAAATGCAAAAATGGCAAAAATTTACCAAATTTTCTTTTGTATTTTTATAATTAGTTTTTTTCGGATTGCCAACCGCAAGCGGATTACCAACCAAAAAAAACTTAAACTTTGAATCTTGAACTTTAAATGTTATTCTTTTTCCAATTTTTTAATTTGCAAATCAATGCGAATTAAATAAAAAATAATCCCTGCTAATACCAATCCTAATGTAGCAACTACTACGTATATTTTGCCATCTGCACGCATTGCGTCAGCCATTTCTACGCTTTTATCTTGTGCCAAAATATTAGAAAAAGTAATTAAAAATAATAAAAAAGTGGTGATAAAAAATTTCATTTTGTTATGGTGTTTTATTTTTTAGTTAAAAAAATTTGATTCTTTTATGAATTGTATTTTTGAGTAAATATTATTTCGGAATTCGTCAAGAGCTTTTTTTTGATTTTCTAAAAATGTGATATCAATGACTTGAGCATTATTTTCATCATAATTCATTACATAATTTTCTATATTTTTAAAATATGTTTCAATTGAAGTAGGAATTTGAATAAAAAAATATACAATTTCTAAAACCTCTTTTGATATACAAGTATTAGGATTATTTTTTATCATTTCGAAAAAAGCATTGGTTTCATTATGAAATAAATCACGCATTGTTTTATTTGAATTATTTATTTTTTCAAAAAAATTGTCTGAAGATTTAAATTTTTTTATCAATCCTTCTGTTTTTTGAATTAAAAGTGTGTATAAACCTTCACAAGTAGAATATTTTGAAAGATATTCAAAAATAACTATTCTAAAAATTATTTTAAGTTTTTCTTTTAAAATGGTTTCATTCATTGTAAAAATACTTTTATTTTTTTAATGCTTTTTATAAAAAATTAAAATAACTGTTTTGCAACTTTCAACTTTTGGAGGGTTTTTAAACCATCCAAAAGTTTTGAGCATATTTTTTTTTAAAAAATTAACTTGTAAAGAAGCATAAAAGGCTGTTCCATTTACCATTCAACATTCACAATTTACCATTAAAAAAGCTGTTCCATTCATAATTTATCATTCATAATTAAAAATTGGCTGTTCCATTTATCATTCAACATTTATCATTTAACATTGTTAATTTCCCCAAGTTTCCGAAAATTGCCTTAAAAATCTGATGTCATTTTCAGTAAATAAACGAAGGTCTTTAACCCTATATTTTAGCATAGCAATACGTTCTATGCCCATTCCAAAGGCAAAACC
>JAAFIN010000221.1 GCA_013297825.1 Cytophagales bacterium | reverse complement strand
ACTTGTAATAGTGCTATCTTTTGTACTATTTTGGGTAGCAGATGTGTAATTACAGTGTGCTTGCATTTTTCTAAACACACAACAACGGTGCAGTTGTTTTCGCTTGGTAACACCGACAAAGGATAAAGGTAAAAAATTTTTATTCTAAATTGAGTACCTGAGTAGTAACGTTTTGTTATATCTTTTCAGAATTAATTTTAGATATTTCTGTATTATATAATTCAAGCGACAATGATTTTGAGCCTATATCAGTATTTTTTAGATGAAAAAGGGGATTATATTTAATATAATTTTCAAATAATTCTATACATTTTTCTCCATTTTTTGAAAAATATTTAATAAATTTTGAATGTTCATCATTTATTGCCCACAAAATATTTAGTAATTGTTTAATATAATTATCATAATTATCTAGATAATAAGCAGTTTCTGCCACATAAATTTTAGATAAAATTATGTATTGGATTCCCTTTCCACGTAAACTAAAAAGTTTATTGGCAAAATTACTCCATGAATCAACATCAATGTTAGTATTATTAGATAAATGTTCCTCTAAAAGTTTTAGAATATTATTACATTCATCGCAAACATCTTTATCTAATTCGCTAAAATAAGATTTGACACATTGTAAAACCCAATAAATACTTTCATGTTTTTTATTTTTTTCTAGATAAATGATAAAAGGAAACGCCCAAAAATTGGAAGATTTATCCATTATTGTTAAAGAATCATTCAATAATATTTCTTTATTAATCATATTTTTTTAAAATTAATGTTAAAATTACCATTTGAATAGTCTTTTCTCCGTTGTTGGTGTTAGAAAAATGCTTTTACAACTGCAAAAATACCACAAAACCCTTTATAAAAACCTAATGCTTTTATAATTCCCAACGCTCACGTGCATTTTTCCACCAACAACTTATCAGCGAATAAGCCTATGAAATGTGTTGTTGGTGACGAAAAATGCTTTTACACTTGTAATAGTGCTATCTTTTGTACTATTTTGGGTAGCAGATGTGTAATTACAGTGTGCTTGCATTTTTCTAAACACACAACAACGGTGCAGGTTTTTTTCACTTGGTAACACCGACAAAGGATAAAATCACTTTTTTTTATTTAGTGTGGAAGACTTGGACTAATTGGGGAATTCAAAATAAAGGCATATTATTATTCAACCTGAAACGTATGTCTTCAACAATTTTCTTTGCTTCTTCTAATTTTTCCCAAGAATTAAAGATAAACCCTGCTTCTTTTAAAATACGCCAATAATACTCTACTTGGTCAAAAAAAGAGCCAAAAAAAACTTCATAAGGAATTACAATTAAGTTCTCATCAAAATAATGGTAATCAACAAATTTATTCTTCTTTACATACTCTTTTGTATAGACAATACAACCTTTTTCAATAAAAGAGTTTATCCAAACTGACCTTGAGGAAAGCTTTAACTCATCATATGACCTATAATCTTGGCTATTTCCCCTTGAAGCATCTGGTATCCTTGTATCAAGATATGCGATTTTGACCACTTGATTGATAGAAGAAAAGTGAATGTAAAGTTCAGCACCAGTATTCATTTCAGAATAACTTGAAATATAAAATTCATTTTTAAAATTTATTTTTGGTACAGTGTTTATTATACATTCTACCAATTTATTTACAAAGTCACAAAATTCCATTTTTTGTGTTTGGTGTCTGATAATGAAATGCCCCAAACCATAGTAAGGATAAGGATTATTTTTATGATATATTCCAAAATCCTCTATCCTTATCTTTTTTCTCTTACCTTTGTCGTTTTCCTCACCAACAAAAGTATATAACTCCAAAGTAGCCTGTTCTATCATAATTATGGAATAAGTGTTAAAATTTCAGCGAACAATAGGTCGTGTTTCTCTAAAGAATTTTTCTCCGTTGTCGGTATTTAGAAAAATGTAAGCACAAAAGTAAAAAATAATTTCCCAAAGCTAAATACATTTTTCGTCACCGACAACTCAGTAAGCAAGTCCTGTCTGTGCGTTGTTGGTGACGAAAAATGCTTTTATACTTGTAATAATACTATCTTTTGTGCTTTTTTGTGTAACAGATGTATAATTGCAGTGTGCTTGCATTTTTCTAAACACACAACAACGGGGCAGATTTTTTTCACTTGGTAACACCGACAAAGGATAAAACCATTGAAGTCTAAAGACTTCAATGAACTTACTTTTTTTATAGGCTTTTAGGAACACTTAGAAGAACTGAGAACTTACTTTTTTTATAGACTTTTAGGAACACTCAGAAGAACTGGGGGAAGACTTGGACTAATTGGGGGTAGTAACCTAAACTTTAATATTGTTATCAAATTCCAATAAAAAACGTTGCCAATTTGATAAAAATGACATTATCGCATCTGTTGAATACTTTTCTATCGCAGGAAAATTTTGTAATTCAAATATATATGTTTCATTCGCACCAATAAGCATAACCTGATTCATTTCTGTATCTAAAAATATAAAATTTTTATTACATGAAAATGGAAAATATCTTTCATTATCATAATCATAAGATTCTATTCCTGTAAGATGTAGCAAAGGTTCTATGCCTGCATTAGCTGCTAATACTGATATAATTCTTTTATCTTCTTTCAAATGCCATTTGTCCAACAAAAGTTTACATTTATCAGCATATTTATCATTTGTGAGTAATATAGTTTCATTTTCCTTGGAAATAGAAAATTTAGTGTATTGATGGGGTGATAATTTGTGTATTAGTTTTATTAATAAAGATATTCTATCTTTACTGTCATAATCTATAAAATGTATTAAAATATGCTTAACCATGAAAAAACCGTTATCAGGATTGAAATTGAATTTTGGTATTTGTACTCCATTTACATTATCTAAAATAATGTGATTTTTTTTGAAGGTTTGGTAATCCATATAGAAAACATGGGTTATAATTTAGGATATGCAGAAACTATTCTACCTGTAGAAATTTCTTTTCTACGTTGTTGGTGTTAGAAAAATGCTTTTACAACTGCAAAAATACCACAAAACCCTTTATAAAAACCTAATGCTTTTATAATTCCCAACGCTCACGTGCATTTTTCCACCAACAACTTATCAGCGAATAAGCCTATGAAATGTGTTGTTGGTGACGAAAAATGCTTTTACACTTGTAATAGTGCTATCTTTTGTACTATTTTGGGTAGCAGATGTGTAATTACAGTGTGCTTGCATTTTTCTAAACACACAACAACGGTGCAGTTGTTTTCGCTTGGTAACACCGACAAAGGATAAACGGTGCAGATTTTTTTCACTTGGTAACACCGACAAAGGATAAAAAAAACTATTTTTTTTGCTTTTTTTGTGGGGGAATGAAAAATTTATTTTTCAAGTTTTTTTAAAATTTTCATCAAAGAAGGCATACTTTTTTTGATGGTTTCATTTGTTTTTTCAAAATGTGCCATAGGAAAAAGCCCTTTTGCCTTGTCTGTATAAACGTCTAATGTGTCATTGATGACAACGTTTTCAAGTGTATTTGTCAAATTTAATTTTTTCATATAATTGTTATTTTATTATTTTCTTTTTACTAAAAACGCTTGATAGTTACGATTTGGTATAAATTCTTCCCATTCTTCTTGAAAAAATCCCCAAACTTCAAAAAGATTTTCTATTTCTTCCCAATAACGTTGTATGCCCATTCTATAAAGGCGAGTACGTGAGGGAGTGCTTCCTTCCGCAAAAACCGAAAAATGAGGATATTTTTCTGTAAAAAGTAAAACCGCATCAACAACAGTTGCAAGCACTTTATCAGTATCACCATTATCACTTACAGCCAAATCATCAATTTCCCCTGTTAGAATATCTTTATCACCAAAACCCAAATTATATAGATTTTCAACAGGAGTTTCACCAAATATAATTACTTTTTCAATTTTCCCTTTTGTTCCCTCACTCACAAACTCAAATCCATAAAAATCATTTTTAGTACTTAACTTATAAACTTCTTTATCTATCATATTTTTTAATGTTTTTTGAATTGCGAAGATAAATATTTCAATAGAAAAAAAAAGCAAAAAAAACTATTTTTTTGCTTTTTTTGTGGGGAAAATGAAATTTTAGTTTTCAAGTTTTTCATCAAAGCTAAAATATAAAATTTCGCTTACTTTCGTTTTTTAATTATATTTGCAATAAAAAATCTAATCTATAACTTGGTTGTTTTGGCAATTTTTATGAAATGTCTTTTTCCATAATAATTATTAGATAATTAAATGCACCCATCAAAAAAAATATGCTCAAAACTATACTTTACTTTCTTTGTTTGAATGTTTGTTTAAACTTTCTTCTAAACAGTTGTGTACAAAATTCTCCTGCGTCTGTTTCAAAGAAAAAATTATACAATCTTACACCCCCAAAATACGAATGTAGAGCGGTATGGGTCGTTACACTTAATAACAAAGATTTTCCTTCAAAAAAAGGTTTGAGCATTGCACAACAAAAAAAAGAATGGCAAGATTTATTAGATTATCACCAAAAAAAAGGCATCAATACGATTATTTTTCAAGTGCGTTCAGCAGGTGATGCGGTTTATCCAAGCCCTCACGAGCCTTGGAGCGAATGGATAACAGGCATACAAGGCAAAAGCCCTGAATATGATTTGTTGGAATATGTGGTGGCGGAAACACACCGTAGAAATATGGAATTTCACGCTTGGTTTAATCCTTATCGTGCTATTGCGAAATTCAAAAAAACAAAAATTGCCCCAAATCACATCACCAAATTACACCCTGAATGGTGTATTCCTTACCACGAAAATATGCACCTAAATCCTGCATTGCCAGAAGTAAGGGATTATCTCACAAAAGTAATCTTAGATGTGGTCAAAAAATATGACATAGATGGCGTACATTTTGACGATTATTTTTATCCTTATAAAGTAGAAAAAAAAGAATTTGATGACAATGCGTCTTTTATTCTTTATGGCGGAAATTTTAAAAATAAAGCAGATTGGCGAAGAAATAACGTAGATATTTTTATCAAAAATTTACGTGATAGTTTGGATATTGTAAAACCTTATATAAAATTTGGTATAAGCCCAATAGGCGTTTGGCGTAATAAAAAAGATGACAAACGTGGTTCTGATAGTGATATTTCGCAACCCTGTTATGATATACTGTATGCTGATGTGCGAAAATGGCTTGAAAAAGGTTGGATTGATTATGTTGCTCCCCAACTTTATTGGCATAATGGACACCCAAAAGGTGATTTTCAAAAATTATTGAATTGGTGGGCTGATAATTCTTTTGGCAAACATCTTTATATTGGACACGCAACTTACAAACTGAGAGGTGAAGACAACGAAAAATGGAAAAATGTAGAAGAAATCAACCAACAACTTTATGCAGTTCGCCAAAATAAAAATGTAAAAGGCAGTGTTTTCTTTTGTGCAAAGTCATTTATGGCAAATTATATGCAAACAACTGATTCTTTGCATAGATTTTTTTATAAAAAACCAGCAATTATTCCGCCTATGTCGTGGAAAGATGATACACCGCCTTCTCCGCCCAAAAATATTCGTTATCAATTTACCCCAAATCATATTCATATTAGTTGGGAAAAACCTTTTTCTGAACAACCAACCGACGAAGCAAAATATTATGCGGTGTATAAAGTACCAAGTTACACGTTGGACAATTTAACTGATGTAAAATATTTGGTAAAACTCCAAAAACAAAATTTTTATTTTGAAAAAATAACCGAAGAAACCAAAAATTATAGGTATATTGTTACTGCTTTTGACCGTCTGCACAATGAAAGTCAAGCAATAGAAGCTAAGAATTTTGTGAATTAGGAAGTTTAAGATTTAATAGAGTTCCTTAACGGATTTTTTTTCTTTTATTGCTATGTAAAGCACAGGCATTTATGTCTGTGGAAACTGTGTAAAGCAAATGATATTATGTTAAAGAAAAGTAATTTTTCTTTGATTATTTTTTATTAAAAAAACCTTATCAAATTTTCACATCTGATAAGGTTTCTTTGTGATTTATGGCTGTTTCATTCAACATTTACAATTCACCATTAAAAAATTAGTTTTTGATAACCAATTTTTTAGTAACTTTTTTGCCATTTGTATTTAATTCATAGAAATACAAACCGCTTTTTACATCACTATTTACGTTCCAAGTGATTTCGTGAGTGCCTTTATCCAAATTTGATAAATCATTTTGCATCACCATTCTACCTGTGTTGTCATACACATTCAAAGCATTATTACCTTTTTCTTGAATTTCAAAACGGAAAGTTACTTTTTCAGTTGCAGGATTTGGATATGCGATTGCGTTAACTTCATTATTTGTAGCAATTTCGTTGCTTTCGCCTGTAATTGCAATACTTGTAACGATAGATTTAGAAAAATCAGTGCCTGTTACTTGGATAGAAAGGTTATAAATGCCTTTTGGAAGTGATTTTTTGAACTGTGTAGCAAGATTTTCACCGTTCCACTCAAACGCAATGCGTTCTGCAACAGTTTTTTCTGCTTTATTTCCTTCCAAATCATTTACAAGTGTAAGCATTGCAGTTGCTTGTGGAGCTTGTGCAAGAATTTTATTAAGTGAAATATTAAAATTCATTATTTCGCCTGATTGATACACCAATTTATCATCATTCAAATCACTTGTAAGTGTTGCATTGATGCCATCTTCTGCATATACTATCGCTACAAAAGATTTTTCAGAAGAAATCTGATATGTACCAGCGTTAGCATTATCCAAATTCAATACTTTTACTTTGTTACCAAGCACATTGTCTTTGTCAAGGTCTAAAATTTGCCATTGATTGAATTTTGTACCTTTATTTTCCAAAGTAATTGCGTTTTGTTGGTCATTTTGATAAACCTCAATGCGTACTTTTGACGCATTTGCACCAAGTTGAAAAGTTGCACTTCCGTTGTCTGCACTGATAATTTGAGAAGAAGAAACTACTGCATAATTAGGGTTATATTTTTCAGGAGCTAATTCTTCGGTTACATTACCACGTGCTGCGGTTGCAGAAAATTGTGTTTTGATATTTGCCCACATTTTATCACCGTCAGCGATTTCAAAGTGGTTAAGGTTACCTCTTGAATCATTTACCCCAAAAATTACAGGAGAATTTGGTCTTTTGGTACTGCTATAATTTACCACACCGTCATTTCCGCCTGTGCTTGAACCACCACCATTCCAACTCAAATATACACCAGAAACCCAAAGCGAGCCACTATAACCATACGCTCCAAAAGTGCGATAATCTAAGCCTGTGCTGTTGCTATTAGCTGCGATTTGACTGCGAAAATTAGCTGCTGCACCTGTTTGTAATGATTGCGTACCAGGATTATTTTGTCCGATTGGCGTTGTGAGCCAAGAAACCCAACCACTTTGTGATAAGTCAGCCAAAGGCGTACCAAAGTGAGGAGAGCCAAGCGAAATAATACGTTGAACGTATTGTTTGCCACCATATAACACTGCCATTGCATCAGAATCCAAACCGCCTTTGCTATGTGCGATAACATTTACTTTTGTTACGCCATATTTTGAGCAAATAGTTTGTAACATACTTGTAAATAATGGCCCATTTACGTGATAGGATTTGTCAGGATTTACAGATACAAAAGCGGTACGATAACCGTCTGCAAATGCTTTGTTATACATATTATTTCCGTCCCACCAAGTTTTGGCGTTGCTGTTATAACCGTGTATAAAAACCAATACAGGTTTTGAACTTGAATTTGCAGGAACTGCACCATAATAAATGCTTCCAACATCATTGGCACCGCCTAATAATCCGCCTTTGTCGTTGCGAATTTGGGAAGGTTCAGGAAGTTGAACGGTACGTTTTTGAGCGAATGATACGCCATTTAGGGACAAAAAGAGCAAGCCCCCACAGATTATTTTGGAAAAAATCCTCATATTAAGAATGTTTTTTTAGGAATATTTTTAAAAAAAGTTTTTGGGAAATATTTTTTATAAAATTAAAAAAATTAAAAATTGCTTTTAAAATGGAAATTCCAAATAAAAGTTTGCAAAACTAATGTATTTTATAATTTTTTCTATAAAAATTTAGATTTTTTTTAGGTATAAAACAATGTATGTAAGACTTTATGCAAAATAATATTTTTTTTAATTTAAAATCACAAAAAAACCACCTCAAAAAACTAATTTTGAGGTGGTTTTTAGATTGCACAAATTATAGGCTGTTTAATTCCTAATTTCTAATTATCTTTAAAGTCCCAACAAAAGCCTTTCAGGATTTTCAAGGTATTTTTTCACGCTTACCAAAAATCCTACTGCTTCCCTTCCGTCAATAATTCTGTGGTCATAAGACATTGCTACATACATAATAGGTAATATTTTTACTTCACCATTCACAGCCATAGGACGTTCCACGATGTTGTGCATACCCAAAATCGCAGATTGTGGAGCGTTGATAATAGGTGTAGAAAGCATAGAGCCAAAAATTCCACCATTGGTTATGGTAAAAGTTCCGCCTGTCATATCTTCAATACTTAACGTATTATTTTTTGCTTTTGTAGCCAAATCAATAATTCCCTGTTCTACTTGT
>JAAFIN010000220.1 GCA_013297825.1 Cytophagales bacterium | reverse complement strand
GGGAAATTATAGAAGATTAAGCAAAGATTATGAAAAGAGAGTAATCAGTAGTGAGGCTATGATAAATATTGCTATGATTGACCTTATGCTAAAAAGGCTATAATACCCTTTTAAAACACCCTCTAAGGAATGACAAAATTGTGTTTTTCTTTTTTAATAAAACTGTAAGGTTCTCTGACAATTTTTGTGGAAGAATAATGTAGCACACACTTTTAGTGTGTGAAAACATCGTTAAATATAGGTTTGACACACACACTAAAAGTGTGTGCTACAAAATATCGTTTTTTCGTTTTTCCACAAAAATTGTCAGACAACCAACTATAAAATGACAATAATACAATTAAAAGAATTTGTAAAAACAGGTAAATTTGGAACAATTACCATAGGTTCTACAAAAACAGATGTCATAAATTTATTGGGCAATAAATATTCTTTTGGTGATTTGGGAGAAACTCAAATTATTAAATATGGTGCTTATGAATTTTTTTATTGGACTGAAACAGAAATTATTTTTGGAATTCAAAATGACCAGTTACAAGCAGATTGTTCAAATCACAAAGAAATGATAAATTTGAAAAATAAAAATTATAGACTTGATAAATGGTTTTTACAAAATAATAAAAATATTACATTTGGGGAGGTTATCGCATTTTTAGAACAAGAAAGCATTTTTTTTGAAATATTACCTGCTTCTATATCCAATAGCGAAAACGTAATTAAATGCTTAGAAAGTAATGTTAGCTTTGATTTTGTAAATGAATACGATTTTGTGGAACTTGATGAAAAAGGGAAAGTTAAAACTTCTAATCAATATTTTGAAACAGAACAATCAAAATATGTATTAAATGGCATTAGATTATTTGAGCATTAACTTTAAATAACATTATGAAATTACCTTTTTCAGCATTAGGTTTTGATAAATGTTTTTTTGTGAAAAATAAAAAAAACATTGCTAATTATTTTGAGAAAAATCAACATTGTGGAATATATATATTACATTTTGAAAATGAAGAATATTATGTTGGACTTGCGATAAATGTAGTAAAAAGATATGCCCAACACAAACAAAAATATTCAGATATTGAATATTTAAGTTTTAAAAAAGCAGATTTAAAAGATTTGGTAAAATTGGAAAAAGAAACCATTTACGAATTAGAAAATCAAAAAAAAGTATTGCGAAATATTAACCTTGTAAGCATAATAAAAAATAAAACAAATTTTGATAATTTAATTACAAAAGACCTACAAAAAGAATGGTTAAAAATTATTGAAGCAGATGATTATTTTGAAAAATATACAAATTTAGAAATTTTCAATTATGAAGAATTAAGAAAAAAATACACCAATAAATTCAAAAAGCTTCAAAAATCATTGTATTTTGAGAAAATTATAGCAATTTTACAGGTGTATGTTTTTTTAACATTGCCTTATCCACACAAAACAATGTACCATTTTTGGGTTTGTACTGCGTTACCTTCCAATGGTAATATTTTCTCAAGAATAAATATTTTTTGGCAAGAAACGTTACGAATTTATGAACAAAAATACACTTGGGAAGAAAATGACATAGAAGTTTCTGAAAAAGAAATTGAAATTTGTATTTGGCTTTCTAAATCTATTCTTTTTGCTCATTATTCAACCCAAGAATTACAAGAAAAATATATTAGTTTGGAGATTGGAGAGGCAATATATCAAACAGGAGGACAAGACCAAGAACAAATTACGATTTCACTTTTTGATTTTTATGACTTTATGGGTGATGAAATAATATGCAAAGCCATCAAAGATTTTAATTTGCGATTGATGAGAAAAGGAAATTGTATTTTTGGGCGTTATCATTGTTTTGACCTTGCAAATGAAATATTAGAAATAAAATAAATTATTTTAAACCCAACAATTCCACATTTATTTAAAAAAAAGTTATGACAACAATAAAAATTGGCGATTGTGTCAAAGTAAAAAAAGGCGTAAAAGACCCAGATTTTGAGGATTTGCTTATTGAAGATTGGCAGGGCAATGTGATTGAAGTTTTTAAAAAAGATAAGCAAACAGGTGATGTTCTAATTGCGATACAATGGGACAGCAAAACATTAAAAAATTATCCAAAAAAATATATTGAAATGTCCATAGATGAAGATTTAGATTGGACATTGATGCATTTGTCTGTGAGTAACGTAGAAATAACCACTTCAAGAGATACTCCAGAAGATATACAAGAAATGCAAGAAGAACTTGCTGAAGAAAATCATTGGGTATTTTTTGGTGAAGAAGGCAAAAGAATTGCAAATGTCTTAAAGGGTACTTTTGATGAATGGGACGCTTTTTTAGCGTGGGAGGATTATATGAGAGAAAATCTCAAATTCCCTTTTGATGCAATTTTAGACGAAACAGAAGCCCGTTCAGTCATAAAAATAGGTAGCAAAATTGTCATAAAGGGCATTTTATTAGTAGATGACCATTATGGAATTATTATGGACGGAAAATTTAATAATAAAACCTTCCATTTTCCTATTTGTGATGTAGCAGTTTCTGACATTAATTCAAAAAACTTTGAAGTGGTTCAAGATTATAGCGTTTGGTTTGCAAATAGATAAAAAATCATTGCACACAAGTAAAAGGAAAGTTAGAAACATAAAAAACTCAAAATATAAAGTTTGTTTTTTATTTTTTTTACTTTCCCTTTAAACCTTTTTATTCTTTATTTTCTTGTTGTTCTTCTTTTTTAGGCATTTTTTTAAAAGAATCTTCTGTGCCAATGTTACCAATAATAAGGCGATTGCTACGGTCATACGAAAAATAACTTACCATCCAACTCATAAACACCATAAGGCGATTTTTGTAGCTTACCAATGACATCAAATGCACAAACATCCACACAAACCACGCAAAAAATCCTTGTGTTTTGAACCAACCTACTTCTACCACAGCTTTATTGCGTCCTATGGTTGCCATAGAACCTTTGTGAAAATATTTGAAAGGTTTTAGAGGCTTATTGGTAACTAAATTTTTGATGTTTTTTGCCAATGTATAACCTTGTTGCATAGCAGGAGGTGCAATTTGAGGGTGTCCTCTTGGATATTCGTCTGAAATCATACACGCCACGTCGCCTATTGCAAAGATATTTTCATAACCTTCTACTTTGTTGTATTCATCTACTGCAATGCGATTTCCCCTCAAAATACTTTCTGCTTTAATGCCTTCAATAGTGGAGCCAGCAATGCCAGCAGCCCAAATTACGTTTCTTGTAATAAGTTTTCTGCCATCGCCTAATGTAACCGTATAACCATCATAAGCCTTTACAGATGTGCCTGTATGCACTCTTACGCCCATTTTTTCTAAAAATGCTTTGGCTTTGCTTCCCGCAGGTGCAGACATTCCACCCAAAAGTTCAGGAGAAGATTCTATAAGGTCAATATCCATTTTTTTCAAATCCAATTCTTTGTAATCTTTTGGAAAAATATGATTTCTCAATTCTGCCAAAGCACCAGCTACTTCTACGCCTGTAGGCCCTCCACCAACCACCACAAAATCAATAAGGCTGTTCATTGTTTCGTCATCTTCCACAAGGAGTGCTTCCTCAAAGTTTTTGATGATACGATTTCTGATACGAATAGCATCATTGATATTTTTCATTGGAAGGGCATTTTGTGCAATGTCCTGCATACCATAATAATTGGTAATTGCACCTGTTGCGATAATCAAATAATCATAAGTTAGATTTCCTACTGAGGTTTCAATCAAATTTTTTTCGGAATCTATTTTTTTTACTTCGCCCATACGAAAGTAGAAATCTTTTTGATTATCAAATTTTTTGCGGAAAGGATATACAATAGAGGTTGTTTCCAATCCTGAGGTAGCTACTTGGTACAAAAGTGGTTGGAATGTGTGGTGATTTGATTTATCAATCAATACCACTTGAACATTAGCCCCTTTGAGTGCTTTTGCCATTTCCATTCCTCCAAAACCGCCTCCTATGATAACTACACGTGGTTTTCCTATATCTGCAATGCGTGTTTGTGCGCTTGTATTTCCGCCCATATTTTTAAAATTTTTTTTGTAAAAAATGTGTTTTTAGTGATTTTTGATTTTAATATTTTTGCAAAAATACATTAAAATTTTAAATAATAATAATTTTTACAAATATTTTTAGAAATATCTAAAAAATATTTTACAAAAAAATAAAATAATAAAATTCAAGGAAAAATTTATATTTTTCAAAGGATTTATTTTTGTTTGTTTTTATTCATTTAGTAACAGGAGATAAATAAAATACGATTTTTAATGCCTTTAAAAGTCCTTTCCCCTTTGGACAGGGACGATTGTTTCTAAAAAAATGCCAAATTTTATTATTTTTTTAGTGATTTTTTTTACGCAAAAAATAAATTTTATTAAAAATATAGACGATTTCAACGCTTGGAGGGTTTAAAACCCTCCAAGCGTTTGGACGGAGAAACAGAAACAATCGCCTCTGCCTATTCTCTGACACCTTTTTCATTTTTTACTTCTCATCTACACGTCTTGCGTTCACAATTCCGTCTATTTGGAGCATTTTTTCCACAAGATTATCAAAATGCTCTTGGTCACGTACATAAAGCCCAATTATTCCCTCAAAAATTCCAGATTCTCTCAATCCAATATTAAACGAGGTAATATTTACGCCCATATCTGTTGTGAGTGCCATCGTAACATCACGTATAATGCCCATTCTGTCAGTGCCTTCAAGCTGTAAAGTAACCGCAAACATTGTATTTTTTTGCGATTGCCAAATAGCTTTGATAACCCTATAACCGTGATTTGAAAGCATTTCTACTGCATTAGGGCAATTAGTACGGTGAATTTTTACGCCTTCATTATTAGTTACATAACCAAATACATCACTGCCAGGAATAGGCGTACAACATTTTGCCAAAGTATATTCCAATCCGTGAAAATCTTGTCCAATTACAATGGTATCTTTGGTAAGGTCAAGAGCATTTTTTTCTTTTTTGGGGTGGTCTATCGCATTTTGGGCGCGTTGTTGGGAGGCTTGGGCAAGTTGGGCTTCGTGTTGTTTTTTATATTTTTCAAATTTATTAAGCTGTTTTGTGGAAATGATATTTTTGCCAATATCAAAAAACACATCACCTAAAAATTTATAATTTAAAAATTCACGTAATTGGTTTTGGTTAGCATCAGAAAATTCAAAACCAAATTGTTCAAATTTCTTTTGGATAATTTCTTTGCCTTTGGTTACAAATTCTTTTTTCTCATCTCTGATATAATCTTTTATTTTGGTTTTGGCTTTGGTGGTAGTTACAAATTTGAGCCAATCCATATTTGGTTTTGCGGTTTTGGAGGTAATAATTTCTACTTGGTCGCCACTTTTTAGTTCATAATTGATAGGAACAAGCACTTTTTTTTCTTTTTCGCCTTTATTGATTTTTGCACCAAGACACGAAAGCCCCACCTGCGAATGTACGTGAAACGCAAAATCCAAAGCAGTTGCACCATTAGGAAGTCTAATAATTTCACCTTTTGGGGTATAAACATAGATTTCTTCTTGCAAAAAATTAGCCCTAAATGCACTCACAAATTCCATCGCACTAAGGTTTTCGCTTTGCTCACGTAATTCTCTAATAGTGCGAAGCCACGCATCAATGTGTGATTCTTCGCTTTTACCTGCATTTTTGCCATTTGCTTTGTATTTCCAATGTGCAGCATAACCTTTTTCTGCGATTTCGTCCATTCTTTCGGTACGAATTTGTACCTCCACCCATTTACCTTCGTTGCCCATTACGGTAATGTGCAATGATTCATAGCCATTACTGCGTGGATTGGTAATCCAATCACGCATACGTTTGGTATTTGGTTTATAAAAATCAGTTACAATAGAAAAGATATGCCAACATTGTGCTTTTTCTTTGTCAAAAGGACAATCTAATACAATACGAATAGCAAAAAGGTCGAAAATTTCTTCAAAAGGAATATTTTGGGTTTGGATTTTGTTCCAAATGGAATAAATGGATTTTGACCTACCAAAAACCCTCGCTTTAAAACCTTGTTCTTTTAATTTATCTTCAACAGGAGCAATAAATTCTTTGATATATTTATTGCGTTGGGCTTTGTTATCTTCTAATTTGTGTGCAATTTCCCTATAAATTTTTGGTTGGGAAAATTTAAGGTGTAAATCTTCTAATTCAGTTTTTATGCTATAAAGTCCCAAACGGTGAGCAAGTGGTGCATAAATAAAAATGGTTTCAGAGGCAATTTTGAGCTGTTTGTGTGCCTGCATACCGTCCAAAGTACGCATATTATGAAGTCTATCCGCAAGTTTTACCAAAATAACCCTTACATCATCAGAAAGCGTAAGAATCATTTTTCTAAAATTTTCTACTTGTTGCGAAATGCCCCAATTTACCATTTCTAAGGCTTTATCTTTTGAAACTTGGATTTTGGTAAGTCCTTCTACAAGAATTGCAACCGTTTTCCCAAATTTTCTTTCAATTTCTTCGTTGGTAATGTCGGTATCTTCCACTACATCGTGCAAAAATGCTGCTGCGATAGCACTTGCATCAAGCCCTATTTCCTCCACCACGATTTGAGCAACTGCTATGGGGTGAAAAATATAAGGCTCTCCTGATTTACGTCTTACGCCATTGTGTGCTTCTACCGCAAATTTAAAAGCATTACGCACAAGTTTTGCTTCTTCCCTATCTTTGATGTAAGGTTGTGCCAAACGCCTAAATTTGCGATAAGCATTTAAGATTTGTTGATTTTCCTTTTCAATTTGTTCAGGCGTGAGTTCTATATCAGATACCACTTTTTCAATTTGGGGTATATTTGTGGTATTTTTTTGGTTATTATTTGTATTATTTTCTATTTTTTCTTGATTTTTTTTATTATCTTTTCCCATAGTTTTATGCTATTATTTTTTGTAAAATATTTTTTCAAACCAAATTATAAAAAAAATCATAAAAAAGCTATAAATATGAAAAAAAACTTTTTTTTTTAATGATAAATGATAAATTATGAATGATAAATGGAACAGCCTTTTTTAATGGTGAATGGTAAATTGTGAATGATGAATAAAACAGCCAAACACAGTGTTAAATGATGAATGTTAAATGATAAATGGAACAGCCTTTTTTAATGGTAAATGATAAATGAAACCACTCTACATGATAATTTTTAAAAGTTAGGTTTTATACCTGATTTTTAAGTGAATTTTAGAATTATCATATAGAGTGAATTTTGTGTTATTTTTTATTATCTGACAATTTTTATATAACACTGTTTTATGAAATGACATAGTTATTTCCATAAAAATTGTCAGAGACCCATTTTTTTTATAATTTTGCTGAATAATTTTTGACAATTAAATGTATTTGGCTGTTCCATTAACCATTTACCATTCACAATTCACCATTAAAAAAAATGAACATTTGGCACCCATACACTCAACACAAAACCGCCCTTCCGCCTATTGAAATGGTGCGAGGAGAAGGTGCATATTTATACGATAACGCAGGAAATGAGTATCTTGATGCAATTTCTTCGTGGTGGGTTACACTGCACGGACACGCAAATCCTATCCTTGCAGAAGCTATTGCTTCACAAGCAAAAATATTAGAGCAAGTGATATTTGCAGGATTTACGCACCCACAAGCACAAAAATTAGCAAATAATCTTTTGTCTATTTTACCAAAAAACCAACAAAAAGTATTTTTTTCTGATGATGGCTCTACTGCGGTAGAAGTTGGGCTAAAAATGGCTTTTCAATATTGGCACAATCAAGGAATTACACACAAAACACGCTTAATTGCTCTTAATAACGCATATCACGGTGATACTTTTGGGGCAATGGCAATAGGCGAAAGAGGTGGATTTACTGCACCTTTTGCACCTTTTTTGTTTGAAGTGGATTTTGTGCCTGCACCCATAGCAGGACAAGAAGAAAAAAGTCTTTCTGCCTTTGAAAAATTATTAAAAACTGACCAAATTGCAGCGTTTATTTTTGAGCCTCTTGTGCAGGGTGCAGGTGGAATGTGTATGTATTCGCCTGAAATATTGGATAAAATGCTGGATTTGTGCAAAGAATATAACGTAATTACGATTGCTGATGAGGTAATGACAGGATTTGGTCGCACAGGCAAATTATTTGCTTCTTTGCATTTGGAACGCAATATGCCTGATATTTTTTGCCTTTCTAAGGGGCTTACAGGCGGATTTTTGCCTTTGGGCATTACAACTGCTACGCAAAAGATATTTGATGCTTTTTGGTCTGATAGCAAGTTGCATACATTATTTCACGGACATTCATTTACTGCAAATCCTATTGCGTGTGCGGTGGCAAATGCGAGTTTTGAGTTATTGATTTCGGAAAATTGTGAAAAACAACGCCAAAATATCGCAAATTCACATCAAGTTTTTTTAGAAAAAATTAAAAAAAATCCACTTGTTAAAGAAGTTCGTCAGCAAGGAACGATTTTAGCCATAGAAATCAAAACACCAGAAAAAACTTCTTATTTTAATAATATTAGGGATATTTTGTATAATTTTTTTATTTCAAAAAGAATTTTATTGCGTCCCCTTGGCAATGTGGTTTATATTCTTCCGCCTTATTGTATCTCCAAAGAAGATTTGGAACGTGTGTATGATGTGATAGAAGAAGGGATAAATGAAT
>JAAFIN010000022.1 GCA_013297825.1 Cytophagales bacterium | reverse complement strand
AAATATTTTTTATAAAAATGCTATGCAATTTATATTTTTTTGTTTGGAAAAGCAAATTTTTAAAAATTAAATTTTCCAAAAAAATGAATTAGCATTTAAGGTGTTTTTTTTATATTTTTGTAAAAAAATTATAATTTTTATGGCTGACAATTCAAAAAAAATAAAAATAGATTTTGAACAAAAATTGAATGTTTTAACACAAAATTTGAAAAATACAGTTTCCACAAATACCAATGAATGGACAATAAAAGGCTTTATTGACAGTTACAAAAATATTTTTCCAATTTCACAAGACACAAAAATTATTTCCAAACTTTTAGAAATACATTTATTTTCAAATTTTTTAGATTTTGCTAAGGAAAATGATTTTGAATTAGTTTTAGCAGAAAAACAAAATTGGTATCCTGATATTTCTTTTGTTTCAAAATCTGATGAAAAAATAAAATTTGCATTGGACATAAAAACAACTTATAGGCTTTCTGAAAATCCAAAAATTTGTAATGGTTTTACATTAGGCTCTCACGGAGAATATTTTACAAATCAAAATAGCACAAAAAATATTCAATTTCCTTACAAAGATTATTTGGGACATTATGTTTTAGGAATTATTTATGACAGAAATATTTTAGAAAAAACTGAAGAAACCAATACTTATACCATAGAAAATTTGCAAAATATTCCCTCTGTTATTTCTAATTTTGAATTTTTTGTGCAAGAAAAATGGAAAATAGCAAGTGATAAAAGTGGAAGCGGTAATACTGCTAATATTGGAAGCATTACAAATATTGATGATATTTTGTCAGGAAAAGGTGTTTTTTCAAAAATTGGAGAAACTTTTTTTAATGAATATTGGCAAAATTATGGGAAAATTATTATTGAAAATAAAAAAATAACCAATATCAAAGATTATCTAAAATTTAAAGGAAAAACAGAAGAATGGATTTCTAAAAATATTTCTTAATAATCATTAAAAATAAAATGCAAAAACCAAAAATATACGTTCCACCTATCAAAATTCAAGGAAAAAAAACGCAATTAGTGCCTTTTATTATAGAACATTTGCCTACTTATTTTGATACTTGGATAGAGCCATTTTTGGGGTCAGGTGTTGTGGGTTTTAATGTAAAACCACCCAAAGCAATATTTGCAGACAGCAATCCACACATTATAAATTTTTATAATGCCATTAAAAATAAAGAAATTACGCCACAAATTGCCAAAGAATTTTTGAAAGAACAAGGAAATTTTTTAGCACAAAAAGGACAAGAATATTATAATGAAGTACGAGAAAAGTTTAATAAAACACATTCTTCGCTTGATTTTTTATTTTTAAATAGAAGTTGTTTTAATGGAATGATACGTTTTAATCGCAAATTATTGTTTAATGTGCCTTATGGACACAAACCACAAAGATTTGCACAAGCATACATCACCAAAATCACAAACCAAATTAAAAAAATAGATTTTTTAGTTACTGAAAATGATTGGTCTTTTGTGTGTCAAGATTTTTTAAAAACGATTGATTTGGCAAAAGAAAATGACCTTGTGTATTGCGACCCTCCTTATATAGGTAGACACGTAGATTATTATGATAGTTGGAACGAACAAAATGAGTTTGATTTAAAAAATATTTTACATCAAAAAAACACAAAATTTATGCTTTCTACTTGGCATAGTAATCAATATCGCCAAAATACATATTTAGAAACTGTTTGGAATGATTATAATATTCATACTACTGAACATTTTTATCATTTGGGCGGTAAAGAAAAAAATAGAAATGCTATCACAGAAGCCATTATTTTGAATTTTGAAATAGAAAAAAAAATCAAAACATTGGTTTTACCCAAAAATAAACAATTAGATTTATTTATAAGCTAAAACTTTGTTTTAACTTTTTATGTTTTAACTTATGTTTCTCCCTTTATTATTTTCATTGTTTCCTCCCATTTATGAATATTCTTTGTCCTCATTATTTCATTATTCGTTTTATAATTTTTTCATTATTTTTTTTAAATTTTTTAGGGAAAAATAACCTTAATGCTCAAAGCCCCCTAACCCCCAAAGGGGGAACAAATCAGAAAGACCCCAAAAAAAACCTAAATACTCCCCCTTCGGGGGTGGGGGGCTTAAAAGACCAAGAACAACAAGCTCAAGGTGGTGGCGAAAAAGTAGTATTAGAACGTGCTGATGTACTAAAAAAAGTAGCAGGACAACCCAACGTAAGAAAACTTGTAGGAAATGTGGTTATTAGGCATAATGGCACAATGTTTTACTGCGATTCTGCGTATTTTTATGAAAATAAAAATGCAGTTGATGCTTTTGGCAAAACAAGAGTTGTGAGCGATAAAGGCTCTGTACTTACTGCTGACACAATGTATTATGACGGAAATTCACAACTCGCAAGAGCAAGGGGAAAAGTAAATTTGCAAGATGAAAAAATGAATCTCCAAACACCAGCCTTAGATTATCAAATTTATTCAGGCATTGCCAATTATTACCAAGAGGGAAAAATAGAGGACAACGAAAAAACCCTTACTTCCAAAGCTGGCACCTACGATTCCAACAGCAAAATATTTTATTTTAGCAAAGATGTGGTACTTATTAGCAAAAAAGATGAGCAGAAAATAGAAACCCAAACCCTAAACTATAATACCATTGATAAAATGGCGTATTTTAAAGGTGCTACAAAAATCACGTCCAAAGATGGCGTTATCAATACCAAAGAAGGCACTTTTAATACCGAAACCCAAATTTCTAACTTTGTAGGAAGAACGCATTTGAAAAATGGTGATTATATTTTAGAAGGTGATTCAGTTTATTTTGAGAAAAAAACTGAATTTGGCTATGCGTGGGGCAATGTAAAACTTCAAAGCGTAAAAGACAGTATGGAAGTAGAAGGCGATTTTGCGTGGGTGCGTCAAAAAGAAGGCGAAAGTAGAATTTATGGCAATACCCTCGCAAGGCAAATAACAGGCTTGGATACGCTTTGGCTCAAAGCTGATACGCTTTTTGTGGTAAATGAAAAAGACAAAACAATTAACCCAAGAAAACAATTATTAGCATATCACAACACCAAAATTTTTAGAAAAGATTTACAAGGTGTTTGTGATTCTTTGGCTTATAATCGTGCAGATAGCACTTTGCAATTTTATGGTTCGCCTGTGTTGTGGGCAAATAAAAGCCAACTTTCTGCTGATACAATTATTTTGGAATTGGACAATAATAAGCCCAAAAGAGGATTTTTGAAACACGAAGCATTTTTGATTGCAGAAGATACTTTGAAGCAATTTAACCAAATAAAAGGCAAAAATATGCTTGCTTTTTTTAAAGAAAAACAAATCAGAAGGCTTGAAGTAAAAGGAAATGCCCAAAATATCTTGTTTGCCCTCAAAGAAAAAACCAACGAACTTATAGGACTTAATCGTGTGGATTGTAGTGATATGAATATTCTTTTTAAGGAAAATAACAAAGCCCAAAGGGTTTCTTATATCAATAAAGTTGATGCAACTTTTACGCCTCCTCACGAAATAGAAGAACCACAAAAAAAATTCAAAAATTTTAAATGGGAAATTGATAGAAAACCCACAAGAAAGCAAATGATAAGATAAGAAGTTCAAAGTTTAAGGTTTAAGATTTTCCCCACTCCTCCAAGTTTATCTAAAAACCAAATAATATACTGTTTCAGGTTTAGCGAAGCCAAACTTGGAACTGCTTTTCTTGCAAGTTTTCAACTTGCGGTTTGTAAAGCAAACCTACTGCAATATCAAAGCAAGGAATTATTTTTGTGTGATTTGTGTTTTTTTTTGTGGTACGCAAGTTGAAAACTTGCCAAAAAGGCGGTTTCAATTTTGGCTTCGCCTTAAACTTAAAGCAGTATATTATTTGGTTTTAGGGTAAATTTGGAACAGATGATAAAAAATTTAATAATTTTTTATTTTAAAAATAAAAATATTATTTTGAATAAAAATATTTTAAATAAAATCATAGAAAAATCATTTAGGAATAGTAGATTCTTCAAGCTGTTCATTCTGAAATGAATTCAAAAAATGAATAATAAAAAACAATACAATATCAACAAAAATGAGGAGAATAAAATAACCTTGTAATGAAATATAATCAGACGTATAATTAAAAACCTGCAACAAACTGCCAAAAATTATAATGAAACTAAAAATAACACCAAAAAACCTAATAACATTTATCAAACGAATACAACGCCCTAATAACAAAACCATTGGAAATAAAAACCAATAGGCTAAAACAAGCAATTTTAATCTGTCTGTATCACGCATTCTTTCTTTGTGTTTTTCTGGTTCCTCAGAAAATATTTTTTTCAACTTTGTAAAGTCTAACATTTTTTCAACTAATATCAAGTTCATTTTGTGTAATTTTTCATCTTGTTGTTTACTAAAATAGTTCTCCAATCCATTTCTAAGTTCTTGATATTTTTTACATTCTTCATACTGTTTTTTTTCAATGTTATTTGCATTAGACTTAATTGAACAAGGATATACTTTATCAAACAATAGTTTATTTTGAATACGATGAAAATGATGAAACTGAATACTCCATCGTTCAAGTAAATACAAATGTTCTGCAATATTTAATATCTTATTTTCATCAACCTTACAATGATGATCTCTAGAACTTTGTGTAGTTGGTGGATAACTTTTGATAATTTTATCAAGGTAATTATGAGATATTTTAACCAAATGCTCTATTGAATATAGTTTTTCTGAACGCAAGATTTCTTGTAAGCTATCTATTTTTTTTTCATTTAAGAGCATTTTATTTGATAATTCATTAATTTCATTACGTTTATCATTCATTATTTCATTTTCTGTTTCGTCCAAACGAATTTTTCTTAATATTTTATCGTGTTTATCTTTTTCTGTTTTATTTAGATTGATTAGTTTTAATATTTCATAATGTTTATTGATTTTTGCTTCATTCAAACGGATTTGATTTAATATTTCATCAATTTCATTGTGTTGATTAAAATAAGATTTTCTAAGCGTAGATAAATATTGTTCTCTTTCAGGTAAAAAATAAATTTTTTGTATGAAATCAGATAACAAACGAGTTTTAAACACATAAAAAGCATCTTCTTCCACTTGTTTTTTGTCATACATCATCAAAACCCTCCAATAAATGATATTAGGAATTATTTTTAAAGTAAAATTCCACAAAAAAGCAATCAAAATGCACATCAAAAACCTCAAAAAAGTTATTTTTAACGTAAATTGAAGATTTTTTATTGCACGCCACGAAGCAAAAACTATTATTGGAATATAAAGTAAAAGATACATTTCAAATATCTGATATTCAAACCTAACCACACCTTTTTGGGAAATAGGCATCAAAAAGGCTATTATTATCAATATCAAATTGATTGCAACAGCATAAAAGATAAAATAATGGACATTAGTTTCCCAAATAACAGGGTATTTTTCCAAAAGATTTTTGTCTATTTTTTGTAAAAATAATGGTACAAGATATTTTTTCATTTGTATTGAGCCTTTTTAAACCTTAACTTTCAACCCTACCAACGCAATATCATCACGTTGTGGTTCAGTATCTTGATGCTGATGCAGGGCATTAAGGAAATTATTTTTTTGTGTGGAAAGTGGTAATTGATTATTTTTTAAAAATAATTCTTGGAGATAAGGCAATCCAAATTTTTTGCGTGCTTTGTTGTTTTGGTCATAAAACCCATCACTTGTAAAATAAAACATAGTATTATTTTGGGTAAAAAATGTTTGATTTTCAAAAGGCATTTCTTCGTACATTTTTCCACCAATGCGTTGTTTGTCCCCTGATTTTTTATGCAAAACATCATTTTCTACATAATACATACTTGCTTTTGAGCCTGCAAAAGTGATTTTTAGATTATTATTTTCATTTTTTTCAAACATACAACACGCCACGTCAAGCCCATCACCATTGATGCCATTTTCTTGTTTGAGGATATAAAAAATACTTTCGTGTAGATAATTCAAAATATCAGCAGGCGAATAAACCTCTTTTTCGTGTACTACTGCATACAAAAGTGCATTTGAGAGCATTGTCATAAAAGCACCAGAAACACCGTGTCCTGTGCAATCACCCAACACAAAAATTGCTTTTTGGGGCGAAATCTGATGAAACCAATAAAAATCTCCTGAAACTTTGTCTTTTGGCTTAAAAATCACAAAATTTTCTGCAAAAAATGATTTTATTTCGGTTTCCATTGGCAAAAGTAGATTTTGAATACGTGAGGCATACATAATGCTTTTGTCCAATTCGTCAGAAGTGCTTTTTAGTTGTTGATAGGTTTGTTCTACAAGAAGTCTTTGCTCATCGATTTGATTTTTTTGTCTTGAAATAATAGAAAGCGTTTGTGATTTGATGCGAAAAGCCCTAAAAATAAAAAATGCCAAAAGCCCAAACAACAACAAACCCAAACCTAAAAGCGACCTAATCCAAAATTCATTTTTACGTTCTATTTTACGCTGTTCTTCTTGTAATTTGTTTTGATATTCAAAATCTTGTTGTAGAGTAGTTTTATAGTTTTTGGTGCTTTGGGTGCTATCTCTTATGGCAATGTATTTTTTAAAAAAATAAAAACTTTGAGCAAAATCTTTCTTTTTTTCGTGCAGTTTATACATACTTTCTAAGTACAAAATTTCTTCTTCAGGAAAAGAATTTTTTTGGAGTTTTTCACCTGCAATTTTTAACAATTCACTTGATTTTTCTAATTTTTCTTCATCAATATACACTTCTGACAAAATAAGATTTGACCTAATAATCATTCTTTTATTTTGGGTTTTTTCAGCAGATTCTAATGATTTCAACGCATATTCTTCTGCTATTTTATCTTGATGAAGATACAAAGAATATTCTGCTACATTGCAATAATACACCGAAAAATCGCCTTTTACGTTATTTTCCTCCACAGTTTTAAGTGTTTTTTTGGAAAAATCAAAAGCCTCTTTGTATTTTTTTTGGTCAAAATAAATCCTTCCTAAGTTGTTGTAACAACGTGCAGCTTCTGCATAATTTTTAATTTGTAGATTGATTTTGAGGGCTTGATTTAAAAAATCCTCTCCTTTGTCATATTTTTTTTGGAAATAATGCACAATCGCAATATTATTCAAAACCCTCCCTTTTTGACGAAGGTCATTTACCTGTTCTAAGTTTTCAAGGCATTTGTAATAAATTTTGAGGGCATCAGCGTATTCATTTTTATTGGCAAAATGAAACCCAAGCATATATTCCGCACCAATCACACCACGCAAAAAATTGATTTTTTGAGCATATTTTAAGTTATTTTTTGCCAAATTAAGCGAGGAATCCGTTTGAATATAACGCAATTCGTATGCAAGTTCATTGTGCAGAAGCACAACCAACGTGTCATTTTTAGTTTTTATATTATTTTTTTGAATTTTTAAATTTTTATAAAGGCTATCCAATACTAAATTTTGTGCGTTCAAATTGGGGTTTAAAAAAAGAAAGCCCCCCAGACCCCAAAGGGGAAGTAAGACCAAATAAAAAATTAGGTTAAAATTTAAAGCCATTGTTAGGATTATGGAAAAACCATTAAAAAATTTATTTTGAGAATATTGGAACACGGATTTTACAGATTAACACAAATTTTCACAGATTTATTTTTAATACATTGAAGAAGGTAGCCAAATTAAAATTACTTATGTTCAATTTTTTATTATGTAGGTGGTTATTTGTTTTTTTTTCTAATTCCTGATACCTTTTTCCTGACACCTTATCTCTCACTTCAAAAAATCAATATTTCGTTTCATACCTGCAAATTTAGTGCGTTTTAGGGGAGATTTTTTAAAAACTTTATTAAAAACTTCCTCTGTAAGTTCGTGCCAATCATTTTTTTGCCATTCTTGCCATTCATTTGGGGCAAAATTTGGGGTATTGTGCGGATAAGCAAACCTATTCCAAGGACAAACATCTTGGCAAATATCACAACCAAAAGCCCAATCTGCAAATTTTCCGTGCATTTCGTTAGGAATTTCTTTTTTTAATTCAATCGTAAAATACGAAATACACTTGCTCCCATCTACCACGTAAGGCGACACAATCGCATCAGTTGGACACGCATCAATGCACTTGGTACAAGTTCCACAATAATCACCAATAGGCGAATCATATTCAAGTTCAATATCCAAAATCAATTCAGCAATAAAAAAAAAGCTCCCCATTTTACGATTTATGAGGTTAGAATGTTTGCCAAGCCAACCCAAACCAGATTTTTTTGCCCACGCTTTGTCCATTACAGGAGCAGAATCCACAAAACAACGTCCATTTATTTCGCCTATTTTCTCCCTTAATATTTCCAAAAAAGTTTTTAATTTTTCTTTAATAACTTCGTGATAATCTTCTCCATAGGCATATTTTGAGATTTTATAATTATTTTCTTGGTTATTTTGTTCTTCGTTTTCTTGATTATTTTTTTTGGAAAAAATATCTTTTTTTGGAAAATAATTTAACAACAAAGAAACCACCGATTTGCTACCTTCTACAAGTAATCGAGGGTCAAGTCGTTTATCAAAATAATTTTCCATATATTGCATTTCGCCATTTTTTTGGGTTTTGAGCCAATTTTCCAAACGTGGGGCTTCTTCTTCCAAAAAATCAGCTTTTGAAATGCCACAATAATCAAAACCTAATAATTTGGCGGTTTCTTTCACAAGAGCGGTGTTTTTCATATTCAAAAGGTTCAAAGTTCAAGGTTCAAAGGGTTCAAAAATACGTAAATTAACTTTTATTTTGGTATAAATAAAAAAAATCCTTTTCTTTGTAGAAAAACAATCCAGTTAAGAATTGAAAATTTACGTTTTAATTTTTTTTTAATTAAAAAATAAATAAAAATATGACTACAGAAGAAAAAATAAATGAAAGAGAGCAACAAATATTTGCCAACCAACAAAAAGTGATATATGATACTTATGAATTTACAATAGAAACCATCGTAAATAAATACAAACTTATTGAAAATGCAGATGATGATGACCAAAGTGGAATAAATGAAATATATGTTTTGTCTGATTATCAACAAAAATCTGCTTGGGATAAAGAAGAACAATCTAAATTTATAGAATCTGTTATTTTAGGTTTTCCTATTCCTGTAATATCATTGGTTGAAAATATAGATACCAAACGTTTGGAAATAGCCAATGGTGCAAAACGTATCATAACTTTAAGTGCATTTTTGAATAATGAGTTACAACTCTCAAAATTAGATGTTCTTTCACATTTAGAGGGCTGTTATTTCAAAGACCTTACTGTTCAGAGGCAACGAAAATTTAAAAAAACAACCATTAGAACAACCGTTTTTTATCAAAAAAACACAGATAAAATACAAAAAACAATGCAGTTTTTTTTTAATATGGATTAAATTTATAAAAATTTTTAGTGCATTTTTAGCTTTAAATTTTTTTGAAAAAAAAATAAAAATGATATTTTGTAACAAAATAATTCACTTATTTTGTTACATTTTTTCGTTTTAATAAAATACAAAATGAAAGATGTAAAAAAAGAATTGGAAGAAAGGAAAAAAGAAATCAACGAATATTTTGATTTCCTTCAAAAAATAGAAAAAGGAGATATTTCTCCTAATAATTTTGCTGTGCCTGCCATAATGAGAGCCTCGTGTATTTTGATGTTTTATAATCTTTTGGAATCAATCGTGATTTTGGCAATAGACCGAATACACGTTTTTATTTCAACACAAGACAACTTAAAATATCAAGATGCTTCTGATGAATTGAAAAAAATTTGGATTGAATACAAATACAAGAATTTTGAAGATGAAAATAGAGGTTCTGACAAAATTTTTCAAATACTAAAAAACATAAATAACGACCACATCAAAATATATGACGAAAATGCAAAAGATAAAACTGATTATCTAAACAAGGTAAAAGGTGTTAGTTTTTCTGGAAAAATTGATGGAAAACAAGTAAAATTATTTGCTGAAAAATATGGTTTTGAGAAAAATAAACGTGTAGAAGGCAAAAAGTTAGTCCAAATTAAACATCAAAGAAATAATTTGGCACATGGCGAAATGTCTTTTCAAAATTGTGGAAGAAATTTTAGTTTTTTTCAAATTAAAAAATTTAAACAAGAAACTTTTTTGTTTTTAGATGAATTTCTCAATAATGTTGATGAATTTTTAACCACAAAAAAATACAAAAAAATCACATACAGTTCTTATTGGTAAAAAATCCTTTTTTGTGTAAAAAAAGGATTTTTTTTTCTTCACTCATAATGTTGTTTTTTGATATAATTTCTTTTAATTTTATCTTTACCATTTTTAAGAATTTATATGCAAAATATTCCCCAAAATCTCCCTGATTTTCTTATAGAATACATCAACAAAGATGTTACACAACTCGCATTAACCCAAAAATTCCCTTTGGAATGGTTACAACAACTTTCTGCAAGGCAAAAAGCCATAGAAAAACTGCCCACTTGGGCAAAAAATCCACATATAAAATACCAAAAATTAGCCTTAGAACAATGTAGTTCTGAAATCACTGCGTCTTATAAAGCATTTTTATTACAAAATTGTATTTTTCCAAGAAATAAAGCCAATGAAACCAACCAAAATTCAGAAAAAATGGCTGACCTTACAGGTGGTTTTGGTGTGGATACTTATTTTTTTGCACAATATTTTGATAAAGTTTTTCACGTGGAAATGCAAACAGAATTGCAAAGCATTGTAAAAGAAAATTTTGAGCAATTAGGCATTAAAAATAACAAAAATATTGATTTTTTTGAGGGAAAAGATACTGATTTTTTGGATTTTTTTCAAAAAAATTATTTAAAAAATAGTGAAAAAATGCTTTATTGTCTATATTTAGACCCGCACCGCAGAGAAGGCAACCAAAAAAGCAATACAGGACAAAAAGTATTCAAATTGGAAGATTGCCAACCTAATATTTTAGGGAATTTGGAGGAATATTTTAAGGTTTCAGAAATAATTTTAGTGAAAGTTGCACCTTTTTTGGATATTTTACAGGGTTTAAAGTTGTTGAAATACGTTTTTCAATGTTATATTGTGAGTGTGGATAAAGAATTAAAAGAAATTTTGTATTTTTTGAAGAAACCAAATAAAGAAAATACTGAAAATAATGGATTTTTACCTGAAAATGTACCAATTTTTGTGGTTGATTTGGATAAAAATGAATTATTAAAAGAAAATTTTGTATTTCAATTTACCATTTCAGAAGAAAATCAAACAAAAATACCTAATTTCTCCCTGCCAAAAAAATATTTATATGAGCCACACGCTTGTATGATGAAAGCAGGGGCTTTTAAGGCTTTTGCAGAGCGTTACAATTTAGAGAAATTACACCAAAATACACACCTTTACACATCTGATTTTTTGCTTTTGGGTATTCCTGCGAAGGTTTTTGAGGTAATAGAAACATTACCTTACCAAAAAAAAGCGGTTCAAGATTTTTTACAAGGCGAAAAAGTAGAAATCACAGTTAGAAACCTTAAAGAAAACCCACAAGAAGTGCAAAAAAAGTTAGGCATTGTAAAAACAGGAGGCAAAAAACAACTTTTTGCTTGCACCAATTTGCATAATAAACCGCAAATATTAGTTTGTGAGCGTGTATAATCCATACTTTTGTTTGTGATATTGCGTTTTCTCAAAATTATTTGTATAATTGCGAGTTTAAGCCCCCTAACCCCCAAAGGGGGAATTTAAAGCCAAAGATACTCCGTCATTTGTTTCTTTTCTAATTCATTTTAATTATTTTTCTAATCTTTTCAATGTTTCCCTTTGGAATTTTCTCCCCCTTTGGGGGCTGGGGGGCTTTGTTTGTGGGCATTTTCCTTCAATGACTGACCAAGAACTTAATACCATTATCCAAAACTGTTTGAAAGGCAGGCAAGATGCCCAAAAAATGCTATATAAGGCGTTTTATGGGTTAGGAATGGGTATTTGCTTGCGTTATTCTACTGCACAAGAGGAAGCACAGGAGATTTTGAATGATAGTTTTTTAAAGGTTTTTTCGCATTTGGAGGTTTTTGATACAGAAAAAGCATTTAAACAATGGTTTAGCAGGATTGTAGTCAATACTTGCATTGATTTTTTTAGGAAACGAAAAAAATATGCTACTACTGATGATATTAGTTTTGCAGAAGAACAAACTGAAAATATGAATGCTTTGGATATGATTTCAGAGCAAGAAATTCTTAAAATGGTGCAAGAATTGCCTGATTCTTATAAAATGGTATTTAATTTATTTATCATAGAAGGTTATAAACACGAAGAAATTGCTGAAATGTTGGGTATTCAAGTTGGTACTTCAAAAAGCAATCTTGCAAAGGCTCGTAAATGGCTTCAAGATAGGATTATGAAGTTTTAATTTTAAGTTGTCAGGAAACAGGAATAAGGTATCAGGAAACAGCCAAATACAAAACAGCCAGATTCTTTCAGAATGACACATTTATTTGTTCTTTGGGCTTTGAACCTTAAACTTTGAACCTTGAACTTTTTAAACTTACATTTTTAATGAACATTTATTTTTTGGAGGGCTTGTTAATTGGCTTGACCTTTTATAACTTTTTTTTGTATTATTTGGTCAAAGAAAAAGCATATTTGTATTATAGCGTTACACTTATTTCTTTTTGTGTATATTTTCCGTGTTTAGACACCAATATAAAAGTCCCTAACGAATACTGGTTTTTTGGAAAATATACAGACCCTTTGGGTTTTGTGGTCTCTTTAGCTGTCATAGGAATTTGGGGAGGTTTTTGGAAATTATGTGATGAACTTTTTGAAGTAAAGAAAAAATATCCATTTTTTAATAAAATATTTTTGGGCGTATTTTTGGGAATGTTTGGTATTTTAATATTTCATTATTTTATCCAACATCTTATTCTTGATGTTTTATTCCATATTTATTTTCCTGTTGTTGTATGCAATATTTTCCCCTCTATTACAGATTTAATGCTTGTAATAGGATTGTTGGGTGTATTGTACATCAATTTTAAAGAATATCAACAAAAAAATCCTATTGCTTTTTATTTCTTTTGGGCAAATATTTTTGTGATAGCAGGCGGATTATTTTTTATTTTTTCAACATCTATCAACAGATATATTATACGAAGTTCCCTCACTGATGATATTGCTATGCCTGTATTTCAAGCAAGTATTTGTATGCAGGTAATTTTATTTGCGGTGGCACTTGCTGATAGAATAAATATTTTGAGAAAAGTAATTACAGAAGAAAAATTAGATAAGGCTTTTGTAGCATTGCAAAAAAATCAGGAAATCCAAGAAATTTTGGAAAAACAAAACCAAAAACTTGATGAAAAAGTACAAGAACGCACCTACGAATTGCAAGAAAAAAACCAAGAATTGGAAGTGCTTTCAGAAGAATTGCAAAGTTCTTTGGAACAAAGAGAATGGCTATTAAAGGAAATGCACCACAGGGTAAAAAATAATTTACAAATTATTTCAAGTATTTTACGCCTACAATCTCGCAAAATCCAAGATACGCAAGCCCTCAATATCATCAAAGATGGACAAAGCAGAGTACAATCTATTGCACTTATTCACCAAAAACTTTATCAAAGTGATAATATTGTAAAAGTAGATTGCAAGGAATATATCATTGATTTGGTAAAATATTTGGAAAATGCGTATTTCTCAAAACAAAGAAAAATAAATATGCACATTGAAGCCCAAAAAAATATTTATCTTGATGTGGAAAAAGTAGTTGCGCTTGGACTTATTATCAATGAACTTGTGTCTAATGCGTTTAAATATGCTTTTTTGGCTAAAAATGAAGGTAATATTTGGATAAACTTTTTACAAAAAAATGAACAAATGACCCTTGAAGTACAAGATGATGGAAAAGGTTTTGATGCAGAAATTGACCTTGAAAATAGCAAAACGCTTGGCTTGGATTTGGTTTATACACTTACCCAACAACTCAAAGGAAAATTAAACCTTATTAACCAAAATGGTGTGAAATTTACGCTGGAATTTTAAGTTCAAAAGCTCAAAAGCTCAAAGGCTCAAAGGTTCAAAAGCTCAAAGGTTCAAACGCCCAAAGGTTCAAAAGCTCAAAGGTTTAAAAGCTCAAAAGCTCAAAGGTTTAAAAAATCTTGCTAATCTTTAAATCCTGAAAATCCTGCTTTTATTTGGCTGTTTCATTCATAATTTATATTTTTTTTAATATCCAAAACTCAATCCTTTTAACTGTATAGCACCTTTTACTGCTACATTTTCGCCTTTTTGCAAACCTTCATACACAAGGATTCTGTCATTGATTTGTACGCCTGTTTTTACCTCACGCCTTTCAAAAGCAGTATCACTTTTTTTCACAAATACATAATTTTTGCCTTGCACAGTAATAAGTGCATCTTTTTTAATGCTTAAATTATTGCCTTCATTGATACCAAAATACGCAGTGGCAAACATACCTGCTTTGAGCCTATTATCTGCATTATTAAGGCTAATACGCAATTTCACCATACGTGTTACGTTGTCAATCGTTTCAGCAATATCATCAATTTGTCCTGTAAATTTTTCACGTGGAAATGACATAAATTCTATGCTACAAGTTGTGCCTTTTGATACTTTTGTGATTTGGCTTTCAGGAATACTACAAATCAAATATGCAGTTCCTGGACTGCCATTGCGAAGTTGTGAAGGGTCAAAACCTTCGGTTTTCAGCGTTGCCTCGTGTTCTATGATGCCAGCTTTTTCATTATTTAGGTCGTTTTCGGTAATTTTTAGGTCAGTTTCTGCCAAAATAAGTTCAGTTTTGGCAGTAGAGAGGTCTTTACCTGTTCCTACGCCATTATCTGCGAGGTCTTTGTAGCGTGCAAGTTCAATGTTTTTGAGTTGGATAATAGATTGTTTTTGCAAAATAATATTTTGTTGTTGGCGAATATTGATAAGGTGTTTTATCAATGCACTATAATTGTCAGACAAAGCAGGATTTTCAAACAACACAATATTTTGTCCTGCACCTTCTCCTGAGCGGATTGTAGTAGCAGAAACCTTACAAGGAGCTATCAATTCTGCACGCATTTCACCAAAAACTACGTTTTCAGTTTCAAAAAAACGCATATTTTCTACATTTGCAAAAGTGATTTTTTTGCCCAATTCCCCAATAACAGGCGTAGCATCAGCTTGTGGATTGATTTTTTTTTCGTGTTCGCCACAAGAAAATAACAAGAAAGCAGAAATAAATAGAAATAAATAGGTTTTCATAGTTTAAAAAGTTTAAAGTTCAAGGTTCAAGGTTCAAGGTTTAAAGTTCAAGGTTCAAGGTTTAAAGTTCAAGGTTCAAAAGTTCAAGGTTCAAAAGTTCAAGGTTCAAAAGTTCAAGGTTCAAAAGTTCAAGGTTCAAAAGTTCAAGGTTTAAAGTTCAAAGTTTAATAAATGTATTTAGCTGTTTCATTCATCATTTAACATTTATCATTCATCATTGAATTTGGCTGTTTCATTCCTAATTTCTAATTCTTAATTCCTAATTCTTTATAGTTTTCCCACCACAAACAACAGTTTTATATAACTTGCTCTATATTGTTTTAAGAGTTGAAAATACTGCTCTTGTGTGTCTGTCCAAGAGCGTTGAGCCTCCAAAAAGTCAATAATTGTAGTGCCACCTTTCAAATAAGCATAACGCACATTATCCAATATCTTTTGCGATTTTTTTAAAATGGTTTCGTATTTTTCAACGCTTTTTTTATAATTCAGAAATGTTTGAAACGAAGTAATAATTTCGGTATTGATTTGTGTTTCTAAGGCTTTTAAAGTGGTTTCTGCTTGTTCTTTTTGGATATAAGCCTTTTTGATTTCGCCTTGATTTCTATTAAAAAAAGGCAACTGCACCGTTGCAAATAATCCAAAATAAGGTACTGTATTTTGTGGATTAAATATAAAACCTAATTCTGGTGTTGGAAGTGCTAACTTCTTTTGTAGCATAATATTAGCCTCTGCGGTTTCAATACTTTTTTTTACAAAAGCAATGTCTGTGCGTTCTTGTGTGGTATTTGCCAAAAGACTATCCAGATTGTCATTTACTTTTATGTCAAAAATTGCTTCTGTATCTACATTGATACTGTCTTTTGTTCCCATTGCGAATTTTAATTGCAGAATGGCATTTTTATAGCTTTGTTTTGCATTTTCTTGTTGGATTTCATATTGATTAGATAACAATTCAGTACGCAATACATCTGTTTGCGTAATAATTTGGTTTTTAAGGCGTAATTGATTGGTTTTCAAAAGGCTATCAATATTACTTTTGGCAATTCCAATAATTTCCAAATCTTTTTTGGCAATCCACACTTCAAGCCATTTCAAACCTACTTCAAAAAGTACATTTCTTTGTAATTCTTCAAACTCTTTTTGGGCTAATAATTGTTTTTGTGTCGCATAATTTATCTTAGCTTTTCTAAGTGCAGGCATCTGAAAAGGTTTTGTTAATTGCCACCATACTTGGCGATTGTATCTATCAAATAATGCAGAGTTTTCAGGGAAAAAACTGCTATTGACCGAGAATAAACTTTGATTGTTCAATGAAGGATTTGGTCGCAAGCGTGAGGTGATAATATCAGCTTCTGCAATGGCAATATTATATTTTTGGGATTTTAATAAATAATGATTTTCTCTTGCGTATTTTAAGGATTTTTCTAATGAAAATACATTTTGAGCATTTGCTTTTATAAAAATATTTATAAAAAAAATCAATAAAAATAAATAGGTTTTTTGTTTTGACATAGTTTTGATATAGTTTTTTCAAACCTATAAGGTTTTAAAAACCTTATAGGTTTAAATAAGTGTATTATTATTTGTAACAATTATTTTGCTAACTGTAAAAGTTATTTTGCTAACTGCAAGAGTATTGTTGCTAACTGTAATAATTATTATTGGCATTATAAATATTATTGTTAGCATTGTAAGTATTATTGTTAGCATTGCAAGTATTATTATTGGCGTTGCAATTATTATTGTTGGCATTGCAAGTATTATTATTGGCATTGTAAGTATTATTGTTAGCATTGCAAATATTATTGTTAGCATTGCAAATATTATTGTTGGCATTGCAAGTATTATTATTGGCATTGCAAAAATTATTTTGTTTTAATTTTTTATTTTTTAATTCCTAATTCCTAATTCTTAATTCCTAATTCTTTTCGCCCAATAATAAAGCGGTGGAATAATCAAAGGCGTAAATAACAATGTAGTCGTAAGTCCTCCAATAATTACCGTAGCCAAAGGTCTTTGGACATCTGACCCAATACCTGACGAAATAGACGCAGGTACAAGCCCAATAATTGCCACTACTAAGATAGACAAAATCGCTCTTAATTCTTCTTGTGAAGTATGTAAGATGCCCTCAAAACTTTGTTCTGCTCTGTGCAATGCAGATACCAAAACCACGCCAGCCATTACCGAAATTCCAAAAATACTTACAAAGCCCACACCTCCCGAAACATTAAAATAATATCCTCTTAGAAGCAACGCAAAAATTCCACCAGCCACCGCAAACAAAATACAGGTCATTGTTACGAATGTATCACTCAAATTGCGAAATAACATAAACAAAAACGCAAAAACTACCAATATCGTCAAAGGAATTGTAATCAATAATTGCAAACCTGCACGCCCTAAATTTTCGTATTGACCACCATACACCACTTCATAACCTTTGGGAATGGTAATACTTTTGTCTATTTTTTGGCTTACTTCTTTCACAAAACCTCCTTGGTCTCTTCCTCGTATATTGGTGCGAACTGTAACCATTCTTTTGCTTCCATAACGATAAATATTTGTTTGTCCTTCTACAAATAACACATCTGCAAGCTCATTCATAGGCACTAACGCACCTGTTGCAGATTGTACTTGAAGATTTTGGATTGCATCAATGGTATTTCTATTTTCTGGAAGGTATCTAATGACAATATTATAGCGTTTAGTGCCATCATACAATATAGAAATATTTTTTCCACCGATTGCACCTTCTATAAGATTTTGAATATCAGAAATATTGATGCCATAACGAGCAACTTTTTCCCTTTTGATGTTAATCGCAAGTTGTTCTTGAGGTCCCTCCTGTTCAATATTCACAGATTCAGAACCTTTTGTATTTTTAACAATATTCACAATTTGATTTGCTTTTTCACGCATCATTTGGAGGTCATCACCCACAATAGAAATCGCCAAATCTGCAGCACTTCCTGTTACAATCTCCATTACTTGGTCAATAATGGGCTGTCCTGAGGAAAACCTGACCGCAGGAAATTGGTTTTCTAAATCAATGCGAATTTTTTTTAAGAGTTCTTTTTTAGAAATTTCATGAACCCAAAGATTATATTCCTTTAAACCGACTAATATTTCATTTCTATTAGCAGGAAAAGGGTCAGTTCCGTCATCATTACGTCCTGTTTGAGTGCTTACAAAGGAGATTTGAGGATATTTGGCGATAATTTGGCGAATTTTTGGGGCATAACTTGCATTTTCTTGAATGGTAATACCAGCAGGAAAATTTCCCCTTAGAAAAATAGAACCTTCATCTAATTCAGGCAAAAATTCTGTGCCTAAAAACAATCCAAAACTTACCATTATTGCCACGATAGAAAAGCCAATTATCACTGTTTTTTTATAATTTTTCAAAAGAAAAAAAAGCAATTTTCCGTATATTTTTTCTAAAAAATCCAAAATAAAATTTCGTCCTTTTTTTACGCTTTTATTAGGATTTTCAAAAGAATTTTTGTACACCATCAAAATCAAAACAGGTATAAATGTCAATGCTCCTAACAATGACCCAATCACCGCAAAAGCCAATGTAAGTGCCATAGGCGAAAATAATTTTCCTTCTACCCTTGTCATCAACAAAATTGGGAGATACGCTAAAATAATAATCGTAACCGAAAAAAATATTTCTGTGCCTACTTCTTGGGCGGTGCGAATACTTAGATTAACAATTCCTTGAGATTTTTCTTCTGGGGTAGCATGGCGATATTTTCTAATAAGGTGTTCCGCCATTACGCAAGCACCATCTACAATTATCCCAAAATCTATAGCTCCTAATGATAATAAATTGGCAGGAATACCCACAAATCGCATCAAAATAAACGCAAATAACAACGAAAAAGGAATTGTAATTGCAACGACTAAGGCACTTCTGATACTTCCCAAAAAGAAAATTAACAAAATAACCACAATAGAAATTCCCTCAAACAAAGTATGTGCTACGGTTTCTAAACTATGGTCAATTAAAAAACTTCTATCATACAAAAGCCTTATTTTAACACCTTCAGGCAATTCGTTTTTTTCTAATAAAACAATTTTTTCTTTTAATTTTGCCAAAACCTCGCTTGGATTTTCGTATCTTCTCAATAAAACAATGCCCTCCACACCACTATCAACATTTACTTTGGCATCTTTAATCGTGTAACCCAAAACCCCACTTGGCGAAGGAGGTGTAATTTCAACCGTTGCAACATCTTTGATAAAAATAGGCGAACCATCAGCAGATGTAAGTACAATATTTTCAATATCTTTTTCAGATTTTATCGCCCCAAGACTTCTTACTGCAAACCCTTGTCCGCCTCTTGATATGGTATTTCCACCTGTATTTTTATTATTTTTTTCAACTGCCTCAATAATATTCTGCATATTGAGGTTAAATTTTCTAAGTTTTTCTGGAGAAGTCAAAATATGAAATTCCTTCAAAGGACCTCCAAAAGTCGCAATATCAGCAATCCCTGACACCTGCAAAAGATAAGGTTTTACAACCCAATCCTGCAAATCACGCAGCTGTGTAGGACTAAACGTAACAGGTGCTTCCACCACATAACGCATTATCTCACCTACTGCGGTAGTCATAGGAGCGAGTTCAGGCGTTACATCATCAGGCAAGCCTGCGGTAGCGAGGCGTTCTAATACTTGTTGGCGTGCAAAATAATCATCAGTACCATCTCTAAAAGTAAGCTGAACAACACTAAGCCCAAATATTGTTCTGCTTCTGCGGTCTAATACATTGGGCGTATTTTGCAAAGCACGTTCTATGGGAATGGTAATTTGTTGTTCCACTTCTTCTGCTGCACGCCCTTGATATTGTGCTACGACAATAACATTTGTATCAGCGATATCAGGATATGCTTCTATTTTGAGCTGTGTAAAACATACATAACCCACAACCAACACAATAAAAGCCAGCGAAACTATTAACCAACGATTACGCAAAGAAACTGCAAGAAGAAAAGAAATCATTTTTTTAATGTTGAATGATAAATGTTAAATGATAAATGAACAGCCAAATGCAAAAGTTTAAGGTTCAAAGTTTAAGGTTTAAAGATTTTTCCTGATACCTTTTTCCTGATGCCTGATACCTTACTATTTCCTCCTTTTTCCTGCAAAAATAACACATAACTTTTATTTTACAATTTTAATTTTATAATAAATTTAATTTTTTTTTAAGTTATACTAAAAAATTATAAAATATATTAAATATTTTATAATTAAATACTTTTTTATCATAATTTTAAATCCAAAAACAACTATTAAATTAGTTAGAAAAAGAAATAAAATAAATTCATCTTATAAAAACCCTGAAAGGGTTTAACAATGGTAACCCCACGTGAAACGTAGGGAAGCAAAAGAGTAAGTTATTTAATTATCATTCCTTAATAAATAAAAAAATAATTTTATTTTGAAAATATAATATTTTTCAGAAAAAAAATTTATAAAAGTAAAAAAGATAAAATATTTTTTGGAAATTTTTATGAAAATTGAAACAAATAAAATAAAAAATAGTATATTGTAGTATCAAAGTTTATCAATAACAAATATTCATTCACATTCTTTTATTTTATCAAAACTTTTTTTAAAAATTGTTTTAAAAATTATGTCAAAATTCATTCAAAAATCAGCTTGTTTTTTCATATTGCTTTGTGCTTTTACCTTTCTAAACACACAAAACGCAAATGCTCAACGTACCAAATGGCTTTATTCTATGGTAATGGACGGAAAAACCTACAAAATAAACTTCCAACAAGAACGTGGTACGCTTACCATACAATTATACGCTTCTTCCACCAACAAATGGAATTTTGCAACGATATTAAGCTCTAACCAAGATGGCAGTAATGGAAAAACAACATACTACAAAGTAAAAGATAGCGTAAATAACAACATCTATGAAATGTGGTCTAATCCAAATGGTACATTGCTTGTAAAATCAGGAAAAGCATCTTGGACATATTATCTTGAGAAATAGGAATAAGGGGAAAGTAGTAAGAACAAAATACAAAAAAAACTTAAAATTAAAAAGGTTTATTTTTTCATTTTGAAAAAATAAACCTTTTCATTTTGAAAAAAAATAAAGTTTTTTTTATCATTTTCTTAAACCATATTTTGTAAAGCATTGATTATCAATGCTTTATTTTTTTTAATAAAAATGGAATTAAATTAGTAATTGTAAGTAGCAATGCTAAAATAGTTTATATTATCCTTTCTTTGAGGCGTTGGGTATAAAACCCAACGCTACTGATTTTTAACGATAAAATATCAATAAAATAGGGTTTTATACCCTATTTTTATAATGCAAACTAAATCAGTGTGGTTACTTACTGATAATTATTTTTACAAAAAAATTATGAAATACATTTTATTATCTTCTTTTTCATTTTGCTTTTTATTTTCTTCATTTTTTGGGCTTTTTTCCGATTTATATGCCCAAAATGACAGTACAACTACACCCTCGCGCCTCAAAGCAGAGCCTTTTTCAAAAGGTGATTATACTTGGCTTAATGGCAATGACCGTAGAGATTCTTCTGTTTTAAAAACCAAATATTTCACAGGGGATATTATGGTTGATGTCAATTACAATTATTCTTTTAATAATCCTATTGACAATACGGTTATTGGTTCTACTACCACAGCACGACACAACGAAATGCAGGTAAATTTTGCAAGTTTTGGCGGTGAATTTTTTTATAAAAATGCACGTGCAAAAATCAAAACACAATTTGGAAACAGGGCGACAGTAGTTCCTCGCAATGATTTTAGTCCTTATCGTGGGCAGTATCAACTTGATAATGTATACCGTTACATTAGTGAGGCTTATGCAGGTTATCATTTTGATTTGTGGCACGGTGTCAATGTTGATGTAGGTATGTTTATGTCTTATGTAGGACTTTTTTCGTATTATAATTGTGAAAATTGGGCTTATCAACCTTCTTATACTTCGGACAATACGCCTTGGTTTTTTAATGGGGCAAGAATACAAGCATTTCCTACCGAAAACCTAAAAATAGAACTTTGGTTAATAAATGGTTGGCAAACTTATGGTAAATTTAACAGTATGCCTGGTTTTGGGGCGCAAGCAGTTTGGCGACCAAAAGACTATATCCAAATTCTTTCTAATAATTATTATGGAACTGATGCAGGTAATAATCCCAACCGAAAACGCTATCATACAGATAATAGTTTTTTATTAAGAACTTACAACAATCCCAAGTCCAAAGGATTAAGTCGTACAGCTTTTTCTATCACGTGTGATGTGGGTATGGAAAGCGGTGGAGGTGTTTCAGGATTTAGAGGCGGAGATGACCCAGCACAATATTTTTTGAGTGCAATGGCATATCATAGAATGTGGTTTAACCAAAACAAATTAGCTTGGACAATAGGTGGTGGTTTTATCAAAAATCCAGGTAGATATTTGACATTATTGCCAACAGGTCAAGCAAGTGCATTGCCTAATCCCACAAACCCAACCCAAACCGCAGGAGCATTTCCTTTTACTGCCAATCCAGGTGACCAATTTGATGCGTGGGATTTATCCACTACTTTTGATGTAATGCCTAATCAAAGCGTTACATTTAGGTTTGAATGTGTGTATCGTCAAAGCGAAGTACCTTATTTTGCAGGGCGTGGCGGTGTTACTTCGCCTGATGGTTATACTACTACTGTGTTGCCTCCTGATTGGAGACCTGATTTAGTAAAATCAGAAACAAGGTTAATTTTTGCGACTTTGTTTAGATTGTAAATTTTTGTTAGACTTTCAAAATTTTAAAAACCTTGAAGGGCTAACAAATACATATTTTTTAAACTTTTCTTTTTTAAAACTTTTAAAAAAAATAAAACATTATGGAAACGCCTGTTTCTAACAATAACACTTACACTGTAAATGATAAAGATATTACAGAACCTCCCAAGAAATGGTTTGGTTTTCGTCCTACATCAGAACAAAATCTTTTTATAGGTTTTTTTATTTATACACTTGTAGGAACACTATTATTATATTTGCCTTTTTCTCAAAAAGTTCCTGTTTCGTTATTGGATTGTATTTTTATGGCAACTTCTGCCATTTCAACCACAGGACTTGTAACAGTAAGTTTGTATGATAGTTATACACTTTTTGGGCAAATAATTATAATGCTTTTGGTGCAAATTGGTGGAATTGGCTATATGACTTTTAGCTCATTTGTGATACTTGCAACTGCTGACAAATTATCAAGATTTAGGGTTAGGGTTTTGAGTACAGAATTTACAATGCCAAAAGAATTTAATTTGAATGATTTTGTGCGTTCTGTGATTATTTTTACGGTAATTATTGAAGCAATAGGTGCAATTTTGTTTTTTATAGCATTTTTAATGGCTGGTGTGCCTTTGGATTTCGCAGTTTGGAGTGCGATATTTCATAGTGTTTCGTCATTTTGTACTGCTGGTTTTGGTTTGTATAATAATAGCTTTGAAAATTATCCTACACATTATTTTATCAATTTTATTATCATTGCGTTAAGTTATTTGGGTTCTATTGGTTTTATTGTAATGTTGGATTTGTGGAAACGTGCAAGGGGAAAAATAGCTCATATTACATTTACAAGTAAAATTATTTTAATTATTACGCTTGCTTTGACCGTATTTGGTACATTGATAATTTATATTGCAGAGCCTTCTTTACAAAAATACAATGTCATAGATGGGCTTTTGATAGCGTGGTTTCAAACAATGAGTGCTTTTACAACCGTAGGTTTTAATACAATTCCTTTGGGCAATATGACCACAGGTATTTTACTTACGCTTACTTTTCTAATGTATGTAGGTGCATCACCTTCGGGAACAGGCGGAGGGCTAAAATCAACTACTTTTACTGCGGTTATTTCGGTGGTTTATAGCAAATTTATTGGTAGTGAAAAAGTACAATTTTTAGGGCGAGAAATTCCTACACAAAGGGTTTCGGTTGCGGTGGCTACTTTTATTTTTTATACTTCCCTTGTATTTTTGGGAATGTATGTACTTTCTTTTACCGAGCCAAAAGCCTCATTGCCTCATATTTTGTTTGAAGTTGCATCTGCTTTGGGTACGGTTGGATTGAGTGCAGGACTTACAGGTGGATTGAGTGCGTTAGGAAAAATGATGATAATTTTCTTAATGTTTGTGGGGCGACTTGGTGTAATTACTTTTGGCATTGCATTGTTTGAACGTAGAAAAAATGTAGTTGAAATGGAAGATATACGAAAAGATGACTTGGCAGTTTAATTAATTATAAATTATGAATTATAAATTATTAATTTAATAGCCAAAATACAAATTTTTGTAGAGGCAACTCTTGCGGTTACCTAATTAAATAGTAGTTCAAAACATCAAACAAAGACTTTCAAGGTTTTAAAAACCTTGAAAGTCTTAAAAATCCTTAATTCCTAATTCCTATGAATTTTACCCTCAAAACCAAAATAAGATTTTCCCTAAGTATTTTAATATTTATTTTGATAAGCATAGGCATTTCTGCTTTATTTTATATTGATAAATTAACAAGTGAATCAAAACTTGTACTAAAAGATAATTTTCGTTCTTTGGAATATACCAACGCAATGCACACGCATTTAGGTAATTTGCATAGCATTATTTTGATTTTACAAAAAGAATATTTATTTTCTGAAATAGAAAATTATAAAAATATTTTTGGAAATCAAAGCAAAAATTTTGATGTTTTTTTGGAGAAAAGTAAAAATAATATCACTGAAAAAGGTGAAAAAGAACTTATTTTGAAAATAAAACAACAATATCAAAATTATAAAAAAATATTGGAAAAAATCCTAATTTCAAATCAATCTTTGGATTATACAGAAGTTGATAATGCAATCAATATTTATGAAAAATTAGTAGAAAATATCAGCCAACTTTTTGAGCTTAATGGAAAAGCAATGCAATTAAAAAATGAAAAATTGCATAAAACAGGGAATAATTTAGATATTTTTCTAAAAATTTTGGGAATTTTTGGCGTAATAATGGTTTTGGTAGTTTTAATTTTTTTGCCAAATTACATTATAAATCCAATCAAAGAACTTACCACCAAAATAAAAGCCATTGAAAATAAAGATTATGACCAAAATATTATTATTCGCACCAATGACGAAGTAGGCACACTCGCAAAAGCATTTAACGAAATGACAAACCAACTAAAAGTTTATGAAGAAATTAATCTTTTGGAAATATTGGTAGAAAAAAAACGCACCGAAGCAGTCATAAATGCCTTAGATAGTGGAATTTTGTTTTTGGACAATAAACGAAATCATTTACAGGCGAATGAATTAGCAATGAATTTGGTGGGTTTGGACAAAGATATGTTACACAATCACCCTACCAAAATCGCTGATAAATACGATTTTATCAATGAATTTCTAACTGATGTAGAAATGCACAAACAACAACCTAATACACTTCCCATTATTGCTTTTGAATGGAAAAATAAAACCCATTTTTTTACCAAAAAAATAATTGATATTACATATAAACACCCTTTTTCCCAAAAAGAACAAAAAGCTGGTTTTGCCTTAGTCCTCCAAAATGTAACTGCTTTTAAGGAACTTGACGAAGCAAAAAGCAATTTCTTAGTTACCATTTCCCACGAATTAAAAACGCCTATTGCTTCTACAAAAATGAGTATTCAGCTTTTGGAAAACCAAAAAATAGGCGTATTAAACACAGAACAAACTGAACTTGTGCAACACATCAAGGAAGACGTGGAACGTATGCAACGTATGGTAAGCGAATTATTGAAAATTTCGCAATGGGAAGCTGGACAAATTAAATTAAATATTGGCGTGGTAAGTGTGCAGAAAATCGTAGATTATGCCTATAAAACCGTAGAAAATATTGCTTTTCAAAAAAATATTATTTTTGAAATAAAAATTGAAAAAAATATCCCTGATGTAGTTGCTGACGCAGAAAAAACTGCTTGGGTGCTTGTGAATTTGTTGAATAATGCTATCAGATATTCCCCACAACACAGCAATATAGATATAGATGTATGGCAAGAAAAAAATATGGTGCATTTTTCGGTTACTGACCAAGGCGAAGGCATAAAATCTGACCTAAAAGACAAAATTTTTGATAAATTTTTTACCACAGGCAACGAAAAAAGTTTTAGCACAGGGCTTGGGCTTGCGATTGCGAAGGATTTTATTGAAGCACAAAAAGGAACAATTTATCTTGCACAAAAATACCACGAAGGAACTACTTTTATATTTACTTTACCACAAGAAAATGCTTAAAAATGCTCGTTTATTTGATATTCAGCAAGTTTGCGGTACAAAGTAGTAAGTCCAATTCCAAGATGTTCAGCAGTTTTGTTTTTGTTGTGTTCGTGTGCCTCCAAAACCCTTAGTATATGCGATTTTTCTACATCTGCTAAGGTATTTTGGTAATTTTTTTCAGGGAAATCAAAATAAAAGTTAGAAAATTCTTGTTTTTGTTGAATATCTTGCAAATTTTTTTGTAAATTTTGGGGTAAATCTGTTGTATTAAGCGTGTTATTTTCGCACAATATCAATGCACGTTCCAAAATATTACGCAATTCTCTCACATTTCCCTTAAAATCGTGTTGTTGAAGCGTTTGGAAAAAATTTTCTGCAATATTTGGATATTTTACTCCCATTTTTTTACATAAATCTTCTAAAAAATATATAGATAATGGCAAAATATCTGACTTTCTTTCACGCAAAGGTGGCAAAATAATGCTAAAAACGCCAATTCTATAATATAAATCTGCCCTAAAATTTCCTTTTTGGATTTCTTCCTCCAAATTGCGATTTGTGGCACAAATTAGCCTAAAATCAACCTTTTTGGGCTGTGTTTCACCCACTTTATAATACATTTTGCTATCCAAAACACGCAAAAGTTTTGCTTGCAAATCAATATTCATCTCACCCAATTCATCCAAAAACAAAGTTCCTTCGTTGGCAATTTCCAAAATACCTTTTTTGTCTGACAAAGCCCCTGTAAAACTCCCTTTTTTATGTCCAAAAAGTTCAGATTCCAACAAGTCTTTTGGAAAATTGGCACAATTCAACGCCACAAAAGACTGGTTTTTTCTTAAACTTTCCTCATAAATTGCCTTTGCAAAAACCTCTTTTCCTGTGCCTGTTTCGCCAATTAGCAATACAGATGCGTCTGTTTTGGCTACTTTTTGGGCAGTTTTGATGCTTTGTTTCAAAACATCACTTTCACCTATAATTGTTGAAAATCCTTCTTGAATTTTTTGAATATTTTTATCAAAAAAAAGATTTTTTATATTTTCTAAGGAATTTTTTAAATAATTTTCTGCATTTTTTTTATTTTGTTGTGCTTTTTCTATGGCACGAGGTACAGAGGCAAGCATTTGTACGTGATTTTCGCCTTTTACGAGGTAATCAAACGCACCATTTCGCATAGCCATTACACCATCAGCAATATTTCCGAAGGCAGTCAACACAATTATTTCCGTGAGCGGTGCTAATTCTTTGATTTGTTTGGTCAAAATAATGCCATTTCCATCAGGAAGTCGCACATCAGTAATCACCAAATCCAAATCTTGGTTTATTAGGGCTAAACCATTGCTTGCATTTTCAGCTTTCTGAACTTCGTAACCTTCCAACACCAAAATTTTGGCGAGTAATTCACGTAATTTTGGTTCGTCATCTATAATTAGTATTTTGGGTATCATTTTTTGTTTTTGGTTTAACATTAAAGCCAAAAATTAAATAAAAATTCATATTTTAAATATGTTTCATTCCTAATTCTTAATTCCTAATTCTCAATTATCCTACGCTTACTTTTACCCAATTATCTGTATGCAAATATTTTTGGGCAATATCACGTACTTGTGAAGGCGTAATATTGCGGATTGTATCCAAATATTTATCATAAAAATTGTAATCCAAATCCAAAAAATAAATCGCTTTGAAGGTTTCAGCCACATCAAAAGGCGTATTCAGCGAGCCAGCAAAAGCCCCTAACATATATTGTTTTACGGTTTGAAGTTCAGCATCAGAAACCAAATCTTGTTTTAACATATCAGCTTCTTTGTCAATTTCTGAAAAGGTATTTTGCAAAAATTCTTTTTTGACATCTGCACTCACCGCCCAATAACCCATATCACGCAAAGTTACAAATTGGGAATGTATGCCATAAGTATAACCTTTATCCTCTCTGATATTTTTCATTAGTCTTGAACCAAAATATCCCCCAAAAATTTCATTCAAAATCATCAATGCAGAATAATCTTCGTGTTTTTTTGAAAATAAAACCTGTCCCATTCTCAACGAAGATTGCAAAGCGTCTGCTTTTTCCACGTGAAAAATTTGAGCTTTTGGGGTTTCGGTTTCGTATTTTGGGCGAATATTTTGGGTATTGGTAGGCAAATCTTCCAAAAAAGATTTGATAATGTTTAAAGCATTTTTTTCTCCATTTTCCCCAAAATTTCCTACTAAGATTGCTTCAATAGGTTTATTTTGTATAAAAACTTCAAAAAAATCTTTTAGATGTTTTTGGTTAATAAAATCCAAATTTTCTTCGGTAAGATATTTTCCAAAAGGGTGATTTTCCCCATAAATAATTTTTTTGAAATGATTCCCTACTTGATAATTATTTTTTTGGAGATTGATGCGTAGATTTTGGCGTGTGATTTGTTGCAAATTAAGCCATTCATTTTCAGGAAAATTGCTATTTGTGATAATTTCTTTTACCCAAACAAGCACTTTTTCAAAATGTTTGGTTAATGTATAAATCGTAATACTAACACGTTCCAATCCGCCATTTGTTTCTATAAAAGCCCCATATTGGTCTATTTGGCTAATAATTTCTTGGGCAGAATATTTTTCTGTGCCTTCTGTGAGCATTTTTGCGGTAAAATTCGCAAGTTGGGGCGTAGTTTCAAAAATAGTTCCTGCTTGCCAATACAATTCAAGTTTTAGGACTTGTGTAAATTTTGCTTCAAAAAAATGCAATTTGTGATGATTATTCAATGCAATACTTTGCATTTGTGGAATATCAATGTGTGTAAGCGGTTTGCTTTCAGGTGCAAGTGTGCGGTTGAGCATTTTTTTTAATGATGAATGATAAATGTTAAATGATGAATGAAACAGCCAAATACACTTTTTTAGAAATTTTTAGAAAAATATAGATACAAAAGTAAGAAATAACTGCTTAACTCTATACTTTTTTTATAATTTTTTTTATGAATTTTGTAATAAAATTTATAAAAAAAACCTAATCAAAATTAAATTTGATTAGGTTTTCTTAATTTTTTGCGAAAAAAATTATTTACGCAAGCCCAATGCAATAACAATAGCACGATAACGAGTAATGTCAGTTGTTTGGAGATAATCTAACAATCTACGACGTTTTCCTACCAATTTCAACAAACCTAAGCGTGTGCTGTGGTCTTTTTTGTTGGTTTTTAGATGAACGTTAAGAGCGTTGATGCGTGTAGTGAATAGTGCAATTTGAGATTCAGAAGAACCTGTATCAGTAGCAGATTTATCGTGGCTGTATTTTGCAAAAAGTTCTTGTTTTTGGGTAGTGTCCAAGTAATTCATGGTCGCTTATATGTATATTTAGATGTTAAAAACAGCATTTTTTATTCATTTTGAATGAAATAAATGTTGTTGTTTTGATTTTGAAATGCAAATTTATACTTTTTTTTAAAAATAATTAAATATTTTTTAATTTTTTTAAAAAAAATAATTAAATACTTTCTGCATTGGTGTTATTTGTTGTTGTTGTTGTGTTTTGGTCTTTCAATATGGTAAATTTTCGTTTTTTGAAAGGTCGTTTTTTCTTTTTTGGTTTTTCTTGTGGTAATGGTATTTCTTCTAAATTTTGTGGTAATTCATTTTCAAAACTTTCATTTTCAAAACTTGGAAAATCAAAATTTTGTTCTTCTTGTATTTTTACAAAAACTTTTACATCATTTACAATATTATTTGGTGGTGGTTGTTTTGGGACTACATTTTGTCTTTTGGGAAGTTTATTATTTGGTTTGATTTCTTGGTTTTTGATTTCTTGGTTTTTAGGTTCTTGTTGTTTATTTTCTTGTTGTTTATTCTCTTTTGGTTTTTGTGTTGGTTGTATTTGTTCTTTTTTATTTTCTTGCTTTATATTTTCTTGTTTTGTATTTTCTTTTGGTTTTTGATTTTGGGGTTTATTGGTTTGTGGGTTATCAGTTTTTGTTGTGGTATTTTGGTGATTTGTTGTATTTTCTTCTTTTGATTTTTTGTGGTCTTTTGGTTTATTTTCCCAATTTTTACCTTTTATAAATTTCAAATACGCTTTTTGGGCAACAAGTTGTTCAGATTTTTTTTTGCTTCTATCTTGTGCTGACATCATAATTTTGTCATTGACATACAAGTCAGTTACAAACATAATACCCACCGCAGAATTTTGTAATTGTTTGGTTTCAAAACGCACATCTTTGTCTTGTTGTTGTCCCCATTGCACCAAAAGGCTTTTAAAATTTTGGGGTGTGTCAATAATTTCTTTGATATTGATGTGATTTTTTAATAAATTTTTTAAAATAAACTGCTCACAAATATCAGCACCTTTGTCCAAATAAACTGCCCCTACAAGTGCCTCTAAGGCATTTCCATTGATAGATTGAAATTGTGCAGGAATATTTTTTAATCCTTGTTGAAATACCACAAGGCTATCAAGCCCAATTTTGAGGGCAAGATTATTTAATGAATTGCGATTAACAAGTCTTGAGCGTATTTCTGTCAAAAAACCTTCTTTTTCTAAGGGATATTTTCTAAAAAGATAATGTGCAACCACCAAATTAAGCACTGCATCACCCAAATACTCCAACCGTTCATTTGATTTGTGGTCTTTTCCTACATCACTTTTTTGTTTTTGTGAAACGTGCAAACAAGCTAATCTATACAATGCTACATTTTGAGGCATAAAACCTGTAATATGTGCAATGCGTTGTATAAAATGACGTGTTTCTTTGTTTCTAAAATAATACAAAAAACTATAAAAAAGATATTTGATAAATTTCCACACGAATAGAATTAGGAATTAGGAATTAAGAATTAAGAATTAAGAATTAAGAATTAAGAATTAAGAATTAAGAATTAAGAATTAAGAATTAAGAATTAAGAATTAAGAATTAAGAATTAAGAATTATTTTTTTTTGTAAAAATAAAGACAAAAAAAGAAATAACAAAACCTTATTTGAAAACCTTATTTGAGAATGATAATTAAATAACCCACTCTTTTACTTCCCCACATTTCACGTGGGGTTACTATTGTTAAACCCTTTCAGGGTTTTATAAGATGAATTTATTTTATTTTTTTTGGTTCTTCTATGATTTATACGGAAACCTATATTTTGCAAACCCCACCCCAGCCCTCCCCAGAGGGAAGGGAGATATAATACATTGATTATCAACGCTTTGCGAAAAGTCCTCCCCTCTGGGGAGGATTTAGGTGGGGTTTCAACCCGTATAAATCCTTGAAGAACCTACTTTTTTTAAATTTAGATTTTCCTAATTTTTATAAGAATACATCAATTTTTATACAATAAACTTTGATATGAAAGCGTTATTTTGTAATTTGCTGAAAATTACAAAAATATCCAAAAAAACATTCAATAATATGTTTAAATAGACCAGTAATCATACAAAAAAAGTAATTAATTTATCCAAAATAATTTTTTATCTTTGTAAGTATCAAAAAAAGTTTTTGCAACACTAAAATATACAAAAAATATACAAAAAAAACATTGAAACAACAATGTTTTTATTGTTTTAAATCCTTTTTAAATACATTTTTTACAAAAAAACTTAATACCAATAAATTTGGGCTTTTTCTGCTGTTTTTCTTTTTGCCAAATATTTTCAAGTAACGAATATTTCAAGACCTAAATACTAAATTAAACACCTAAACGACTAAAGTAATATGACAGACAGCGACATTATTGCAAAAACTGCAACCCCAAATCAAATAACCATTGCTTATTTTATTTTGGTTCATCGTTTCCCAGAACAGTTTAAACGACTTTTCAAAGCACTTTATCACCCAGAAAATCATTATTTGATTCATTTGGACAAAAAAACAAGCGTTGAGATTTATGATGACATCAAAAAATTTTTGACAACCTTCCAAAATACACATATTTTGGAAAGTGAAAATGTGGTTTGGGGTGGTTATAGCATGGTGCAGGCAGAACTCAATGGAATGAACTATTTGCTAAAATTAAATGTGCAGTGGGATTTTTTTATCAATTTAAGCGGACAAGATTATCCCCTCAAATCACAAAAAATAATTAGGGAATATCTTACACAAAATAAAGGCAATAATTTTATAAAAATTGCTGACCAACTAAGTGTAAGACCTGAAACAATGAACAGAATTGAAAATCATTTTGTGGAAACAAATAATGGTTTTAGTGGCATAACCTACAAACGTGCCTATTTGAAAGATGTTATTCCATATATTGGCGGACAATGGATGATTTTGACAAGAGAATGTTGTGAATTTATTTGCAATAGTGGTGAAGCTAAAAAATTTGAAGCCTATTATCTCAATACGCTTATTGCTGATGAGGCATTTTTTCAAACGGTGCTGATGAATACTTCTTTTGATGGCATACTTATCAATGATGACAAAAGAGCGATAATATGGATTCCTGATGGTGATATTAAACTCAGACCAAAAACATTTACCAAAGATGATATCCAATTTCTTTTGGAAGGGGATAATTTATTTGCACGAAAATTTGATGACGGTGTAGATAATAATGTTATTGGTGATATGGAACAATATTTTGATGTACCACTCAACGAAATAGAAACATTTGCTCATCACAAGGATTTTGAAAATGGAAAAGGTTAAAATAAAAAAAATTACAATTTTTTTGAATAAAAATTAAAATAAAAAACAGCATAAAATTTTATGCTGTTTTTTTATAACAAATTCTTAATTCCTCATTCCCAATTCCTCATTCCTCATTCCTAATTC